>NZ_LWFX01000987.1:0-4535 GCF_001635175.1 Alcanivorax sp. HI0083
CAGCAGCCCTGGTTGTTGGGGGCTGCCGCCACCGGGGTGGAATTTTCCGTGTGGGTCATGATGTGGCTGGCGAATCTGGGCGTGCCGTCATGGCTCAGGCTGCCGTCCATGCCCGCAGGTATCGTCCTGATGATTGGGGTGATGTTGCTGCTGATGCCATTTTTGCCATTTCCTCGACGTTTGCTGCCGCTTTTCCTGCTGCCCTGGTTGACGCAGAAGCCGGCAACACTGGCGCCGGGGGAGTGGTCACTGACGGCTTTTGATGTGGGGCAGGGGCTGGCATTGGCAATACGTACCCGTGAGCACCTGCTGATTTATGATGCCGGGCCGTCCTGGCCCGGTGGCAGCATGGCGGCCCAGAGTATGAGGCCGTGGCTGTCGGTCACGGGGCAGCAGGTAGACCGCACGGTGATCAGCCATGGCGACAATGACCATGCCGGCGGGCTGACTGACTTGCCGGCACCAGGCCTGTTGCTCAGCGGCGAGCCGCACAGGGTGCCAGGCAGCCAATTATGCCAGGCCGGTGATCAGTGGCGCTGGGACGGCGTGATCTTCACGGTGCTGTGGCCCCGCGAGCCAGGGCCGGCCGGGAACGGCGCCAGCTGTGTGCTGCATGTTGATGGGCCATTTGGTTCCGCCCTGTTGCCTGGCGATATCGGCATCCAAGAGGAATACCGTTTGCTTGGGGCGTTGGCGCCCGTGGACCTGCTGGTGGTAGGCCATCATGGCAGCAAATCCAGTACCAGTGATGCCTTGCTGCGTCAGCTGCAGCCCGATGTTGCGCTGGTCAGCGCCGGCTACCGTAACCGGTTCCGCCACCCTCATCCGCAGGTGCTGCACAAGCTGGACAGCGCGGGCATCACAGTTCTGCGCACGGACCTGGATGGCATGATTGTGTTTCGACAGGGGGGCGTCGATAATGGCCGGCTTATAACAAAATGGCGGCAAACGGTTGCCCGGCCCTGGCATGGACCGGCCCGTTGGCGCTTTTGGTAACCCGATTTGTGAGCAAGGGGAGAAGTTAAGGTGCAGGATCTTGTGCAGTCCGGGGGCTGGATGATGCTCCCGATCTTGATCTGTTCGGTAGTGGCGCTGGCCATCGTGGTAGAACGTTTCTGGACCTTGCGGCCCAGCAAATTAGCGCCGGCGGATACGGTGCCCCAGGTGCAGACGCTGCTGAAACGCGGCTTGCTTAATGAAGGCAATCTGGTGAAGCTGCGCGACAGCTCGCCGTTGGGCCGTATTCTGGCGACCGGTCTGGCCAATGCTCGCCATGGTCGTGACATCATGAAAGAAAGCATTCAGGAGAGTGCCACTGGTGTGGTGCACGAACTAGAGAAATTTCTCAGCACCCTGGGTTCTATCGCGGCGATTACTCCGCTGTTGGGCTTGCTGGGCACGGTGGTCGGCATGATCGATGTGTTTGCAGCGATCATGATTCACGGCACCGGTGATGCGGCACAGCTGGCTGGTGGTATTTCCCAGGCACTGCTGACCACTGCAGCGGGGCTGGTGGTTGCCATTCCGGCAATCTTCTTTCACCGGTTCTTTGTACGCCGGGTAGAAGAAATTACCGTGGAATTGGAGCAAAGCGCCGTTCATGTGGTGGATCTGGTCCACGGTGATCGTGAGGCAGAACCGGGAGAGAAGGCGTGAAATTTCCCCGGCCCAGCCAGGAGGAAATCAGCGTTAACCTGACACCCTTGATTGATGTGGTGTTCCTGCTGCTGATTTTCTTCATGGTATCGACCACGTTTGATGACAAGACACAGTTGTCGATCACCTTGCCGGAAGCCGATGGCGCTCCGCAGGCCCAGGTGGATGATCAGGTTGAAGTGACGATTACCTCCACGGGCGATTACCTGGTGAACGGCGAGAAGCTGGCGGCCAGTGACAGCAATGCGCTACGCACTGCGTTGCTGCGTCTTGGGCAGGATAAAACGGATCAACCGTTGCAAATTTATGCGGACGCCAATGTGGCGTATCAGGCTGTCGTGCGTGTTTATGACGTGGCCGGGCAGCTGGGTTTTGTTAAGCTGTCGCTCACCACTCGCGAATCCCCTAACGAGGCACAATGAGTCAACCTCTTCCCCCCGAGGACGTGTGGCCTACCTATAAACGGCTGCTGAGTTACGTCCGCCCTTACTGGTTCATGCTGATTATCAGCGTTATTGGCTATGCCCTGTATGCCGGCACCCAGGCCGGGGCGGCACAGCTGGCCGGTTACTTGGGGGAAACCATCGTCAACCCGACCGATGCCCGCGTGCTAATCGTGTCGATCGCGCCATTGGTGTTGGTGATTTTTCAGGGCCTGGGCCAGTTCATGGGCAGTTATTCCATGAACTGGGTGGCCCAGCAGATTGTGTATGTGCTGCGTAATGATGTGTTCGGTCATGTGCTGAAATTGCCCCAGTCTGAATATCACCGCAATGCGTCCGGGCGCATCATGTCGAAGATTATCTTTGATGCGCAGCAGGTCACCAGTGCGGGTACCGATGCCATCATCGTGATTATCCGCGAAGGCCTCACTGTGGTGGGGCTGTTTGGTTTCCTGTTATGGCAGAACTGGAAACTGACGTTGATTCTGGTGGCCGTGGCTCCCCTGATTGGCCTGGTCATGAATATCACCAGCAAGCGATTCCGCAAGATCAGCCGTCGTATCCAGTCTTCCATGGCGAACATCACCCATTTTCTGGGTGAAGCTATTGAGGGCAGTGGCGAGGTGAAAATTTTTGGCGGCCAGAAACAGGAAGCGGACCGATTCCATAACGTCAGCCGCAGTTTCGCCAAGCAGAACGTGAAGCTCAATGCCAGCAAGATTGCCAGCACGGTCATCGTGCAGTTGTTTGTGGCGGTGGGCATTGGTGCCATTACCTATCTATATATTCACTTGATGGGTGAAGACCTGACAGTGGGGGGCTTTCTCTCCTACATTGCCGCCGCTGGCATGATCCAGAAACCGCTCAAGCAACTCACGGATGTGAACGTGAAAGTGCAGCGGGGCGTAACGGGTGCGGCCAGCCTGTTTGAACTGCTGGACACGGAGCAGGAAGTGGATACCGGTAGCTATGCGGTGGCCACCAAGGCCGATGGCAACATCGACTTTGAGGGTGTGACCTTTGGTTATGACCCGGCGTCACCGGTGGTGCGGAATCTCAACTTTTCCATCAAGGCCGGCGAGACGGTGGCACTGGTGGGGCGTTCTGGTGCGGGGAAAAGTACCATCAGTGCCATGCTGCCGCGTTTTTTCGATCCGGATCAGGGACGAATTCTTCTCGATGGCGTCCCCTTGCCGGAGTACCAGCTCGGTGAGCTGAGGAACCAGATCGCCATGGTTAGCCAGCGGGTGGTGCTGTTTAACGACAGCGTGCGAAACAATATTGCCTACGGTGAGCTGCGCAGCGCGGATGACGCCACCATCATAAAAGCGGCACAGGACGCCCACGCCTGGCGCTTTATCGAGCAGCTTGAGCATGGTCTGGATACCTTGCTGGGCCAGGATGGTGTGCAATTGTCCGGTGGCCAGCGGCAGCGGATCGCCATTGCCCGGGCGCTGCTCAAGGATGCGCCGATCTTGATTCTTGATGAAGCGACCAGTGCACTGGATAGCGAATCTGAGCACCACATCCAGCAGGCCCTGGAGCAGGTGATGGAAGGGCGAACTACCCTGGTCATTGCCCATCGCTTGTCTACCATCGAAAAAGCGGATCGTATTATGGTGCTGGATCAGGGCCAGTTGATCGAGCAGGGCTCGCACCAGGAATTGCTGGAAAAAAACGGGCTTTATACGCAGATGTACCGGATGAATTTTGCCGAGGAGTAAGCGGGCGACATGGGGTCACTGAGCGAATGGATTCAACAGGGTTGGTATAAGGGCAGTCCCTGGCTGGTTCCGCTGCGGCCTCTGTCTACGCTGGTTTCTTTTGAGGCGCGGCGGCGTCTGCAACAATTCAGGAAGCAACGCCCAAGCCCTCCCGTTCCGGTGTTGGTGGTGGGCAATATCACTGTCGGTGGTACAGGCAAAACCCCATTGGTGATTGCGTTGGTGGAAGCGGCGCGCTCGCGAGGTTTGAAAGTGGCGGTGGTATCCCGTGGCTTTGGCGGTAAAACCGAACAGTATCCCCAGCATGTGTCCGCTAGCAGTGATGCGCTGGAAGTAGGGGATGAGCCAGTGTTGATTGCTCGCCGCACCGGGGCGCCGGTGGTGCTGGATCCGGATCGGCGCAATGCCCTGGACGTGGCGATTCGCGAGTACGCCCCGGACCTGGTGATCAGCGATGATGGCTTGCAGCATTATGCGCTGCCGCGCAGCGCCGAAGTGGTGGTGGTGGATGGTCAGCGTGGCCTGGGTAATGGTCGCTGTCTGCCGGAAGGACCATTGCGGGAGCCGGCCACCCGCCTCAAGGAGGTGGACTTCGTGATCAGCACCGGCGGTGGCTGGACCGGGGCCTATCCCATGATCATGCGTCCGTCAGGCATGACATGCCTGGCCGACGACCGTACTCTCACCCCTGACGATTTCCTGCGCCAACATC
>NZ_LWFX01000988.1:0-1292 GCF_001635175.1 Alcanivorax sp. HI0083
CGTCGTCGGCCAGCGCTTCGGCTTGCTGCCGGGACTTGCCCTTGCCCAGGTAATACTTGACCACCTTTTCCTGGGCTTCCTCAAACGCATCAGAAAGGCGCTTGAGGAACAGCATGCCGAAAATGTAATCCTTGTACTCGGAGGCATCCATATTGCCGCGCAGGATATCGGCGGCTTCCCAGAGGAAGGATTCCAGTTGTTGCAGGGTGAGCTTTGGGGTCATTAGGTCTGTCTCGGTGTTGTCTTTGTCGCCCGGCGCCCGTTTGCGAGCACCGTGGCCGGTTATTCTTCGTTGAAGTAGTCGCTGTCGATCTGCTTCACGGCATAGGTTTCCTTGATTCCCACCCCCAAGTTGTACTGAATCATCAGCTTGGCCAGCTCCTGGCCGTCGATGAGTACGATCTTTTTCTCGATCAGCCCCACATATTCACGGGCGTCGGCACTGAATTTGGAGGTGGTGATAAACACCCCCTTGCGGGCACGCTGCATGTCCAGCGCCCCGGCAAAGCCCTGGACCTCCGGGCGCCCCACCCCTTTCTCGGTATAGCGTTTCGCCTGCAGGTAGATCACATCCAGGCCTAGCGGATCTTCCTTGATGATGCCGTCGATGCCGCCATCACTGGTGTAACGTGTGGCCTGCCCGGCATCCTCGCGGGAGCCTCCATAGCCCATGGCCAGCATCAGATCGACTACCAGTTTCTCGAAGAAGGATGGCGACGCCGCTGTAATGGTATCCAGCAACTCATCGGCGAGGGAATCCATGAGCGAGGTATAAGCCTGCTGGAGCTGCTCATCCGGGGTATCACTTCGCTCGTCTTCAGTGTTATTTGATGAAGACGGCTCTTCATTGGAGGGGGTATGCGTGTGGAATTCGACAAATTCCGGAAAGCGTTTTAAATACTTAACGTCGATACGACCGGGACAATCTGCGAGTACTTCCCGGCCCCGCTCGGTGATCTGGACTTCGCCTCTATTGGGGCTGATCAATAGTCCCGCTTTTTTCATATAAGTCCGAGACCAACCGACACGATTTTTGATAATCGTTTGTTTCCCGGAAGGAAGGCGCTTTGCTATTTCTTCTTCAGCCAGCTGAAAGTGCTCGCACACATCCTCCAGAACATCTGACATCTGTTTTGGCATCCCATCTTGGATAGATTCCAACACGGGGCGCATCACGGACTGGAAGTCAGGGATCGGCACCAGGCTCTCTCCTTGTTTGCAGGCGCAAAAAATATTTACCGCGTCGGCAATGGCATGCCGAGATTATAAGAATTTTTAATTAGAACGAATGA
>NZ_LWFX01000989.1:0-8188 GCF_001635175.1 Alcanivorax sp. HI0083
TTATTGACTATTAATTATCCCCGTCCAGCCAGATCAGCGACGCAAAACGCCCGGTCTCGCCTTCCTTGCGATAGGAATAAAAACGGGACAGGTCACAGGCCGTGCAGAGATCCCCACCGTGGACATCATCGACGCCGAGCTGGGCCAGCTCAATGATGGCGGCATGAGCCACCGAGAATCGCCAGTGGCCGGGGGAAGCATCTTTCTGGAAAGCAGGCTTGAACGCAGGCCGATTCTCGGTAAAGGCACGGTAGACCTCATCCCCCACCTGGTAGCACTGCCCACAAATGGCCGGACCCAGCCAGGCGCTGACGGCCTCACCGTTGGGCGCGATACTGGCCACGCCTTTGGCAATAATACCGGCCTGCAAACCCCGCCAACCGGCATGGACCGCCGCAACAGCCGCTCCATCAGTGCGGGCCAGCAACACCGGTAGACAATCAGCGGTCAGCACCACACAGGGCCAGCGTTGCTGGTCAGTCCAGACCCCATCGGCTTCGTTATCCTGGGCATCGGCGCGTATCACTTGCTTGCCGTGGACCTGCCACAACCAGGCGGCGGGGTGATCCGCCTGCAGCAGTTTTTCCACATGATGACGGGCCTGCTCGACCCGCGCCGGCTGGTCACCGCAGTTCAACCCCAGATTGAACCCGTGCCAGGGCTTGGGGGAATGATCACCGGCACGGGTCGTCACGCACACCCGCACGGCCGGGTGTGGATTCCAGTCCGGGCATAGCCATTGGCTCTTGTCAGGCAGTGACATTGCTGGCTCCTTGGTCAGTCGGGGGAACACACCCTTCCGCCACACGCAACTTGAACAGCACTCCGTGCTGAGACAGGCCGGGAGAACTGAAGTTTCCACCCATGGCATCGCCTCCGGTTCGCACTGGCGCACTGGTCGCCATGTCTGACTGGGCCACATTGCCGTGGATTCGGTGGGTGATATCCGTCACCGAAGCGGCTTGCTGGCCCAGTAGCGTCTCACAACGGCGCTGCAGATAGCCATCCAGCACCGCCCAGTCTGTTCCTTTTTCCGCGTGGTAACTTACCGCGCACGCTGAGTACGCAGGGAATTCCTCAAAGGCTCCCTAGCGCAGCCGGCCATCAGCAACGCCACACCCTGCACCTCTTATCACTCTTCTTCTTTGATGTCGGCTTCCAGTGCGGCAATCAGCCCTGTCATATCCGCCGGCAGCGGCGCTTCGAATTCACGATATTCGCCCGTGGCCGGGTGAATCAGCCCCAACTTGCGGGCATGCAGTGCCTGGCGGGGGAACTTGTGCAGCGCCTGACGCAGCGCTTCAGTGGCCCCGGCAGGCTGCTTGAGCCGACCACCATAGAGCGGATCCCCCACCAGCGGGTAGTTACGATGCGCCATGTGAACGCGAATCTGGTGGGTGCGGCCGGTTTCCAGCTGCACCTGAATGCGGGTATGAGCCCGGTAGCGATCCAGAACGCGGTAGTGAGTCACCGCATTCTTGCCGCCGGTTTTCACCACGGCCTGCTTCTTGCGGTCCACCGGGTGACGCCCCATGGGTGCGTCCACCTTGCCGCCGCCAGTCATCACGCCCACGGCAATCGCCTCGTATTGCCGGAACAGGCTCTTGTCCTGAAGTTGCGCCACCAGGCTCTGGTGGGCCTCCAGAGAGCGAGCCACCACCATCAACCCGGTGGTGTCACGGTCCAGCCGGTGCACAATTCCCGCGCGGGGCAGGCTGTTGAGCCGCTCGTCAAGATGCAGCAGACCGTTCAGCAGAGTACCATCTGCGTGCCCCGCAGCCGGGTGGACCACCAGCCCGGTGGGCTTGTTGATCACAATCAGGTCGTCATCCTGGTACACCACGTCCAGATCAATGGATTGGGGCTGATCATCCAGCTCAGGCTCAATTTCCACTTCCAGCGTCAGCGATTCATTACCGGTCAGCTTCTCTTTGGGCTTGGTCTTGGCACCGTTGACCGTCAGCACGCCATTCTTGATCCAGGTCTGCAGGCGAGACCGGGAAAAGCCGTCAAACAGCTCTGCCGCCACCTGGTCTACCCGCTGCCCGGCGTGCTCCGGCTTCACCTGTTCGGTGCGCTGAATTTTTTCGCCGCCAAGATGTCCCATATAAAAGGTTCCTCAACCTGTGCTTAAATACCGAATTCGCGAATTGTAACCCGTTCAACGAGGAAAGAATGCCACGACTTTTATGGCCACTACTGTGTGTACTGATTCTGGCCGGCTGCGCCGGCAACCCGGAGGATCGCCCGGAACTCACCGAGGCCGATCAATATCGGGAGGCCAGCGAGTCCATTGAATCGAAAAACTACCTGACGGCCATCGACCAGCTCAAGGAGCTGGAGGCGCGCTTTCCGTATGGGGACTATGCCGAACAGTCTGCGCTGGACCTGATCTACGCCCAGTACAAGTCCGTGGATTACCCGGCCACCGTGGTAGCGGCGCAACGCTTCATGCGCAACTATCCCGCGCATCCACGCATGGACTATGCCCTCTACATGCGCGGGCTGGCTAACTTCAACATGGAGAAAGGCCTGTTTGACAACATGGTCACGTCCGACCGCTCCAGCAAGGATATGGACGCCGCGAAAGACTCCTTCCGCGACTTCGAGCGGCTGGTTGCCCGCTTCCCGGACAGCGAGTACGCCCCCGACGCCCGCGCTCGCATGGTCCACATCCGCAACCAGCTGGCCCGTCAGGAGCTGCACGTGGCCCGTTACTACGCTCGCCGTGGCGCCATTGTTGCTTCCGTGAACCGGGCGCAGTATGTGGTCAAACACTACCAGCAGACCCCCGCTGTGGAAGAAGGCCTGGCCATTATGGTCAAGGGTTATCAACGGCTGGAGCTTCCTGAACAGGCAGAAAAAAGCCGCGCCGTACTGGCCCTGAACTGGCCGGAAAGCAGCTTCCTGGATGACGACAAACAGGTGGACCTGGCCTGGTGGCCGGATGAGGATGAAGGGCTGTTGAGCCTGCTGACGTTTGACCTTCTGTGAGCTTCTAGCTTCTAGCTTCTAGCTTCTAGCTTCTAGCTTCTAGCTAAAAAAGGGTGGCACCGACCATGATTCGGGCCACCCTTTTTTGATTTTGATCTTCCTTGCAGCTCGCAGCCAGGAGCTCGTAGCTGCTTTTAGTCTCCCGGCCGCCAACCGTTGGTAATCGGATACCGCCGGTCCTTGCCGAAGGCGCGGCGGCTGACGCGGGGGCCAACAGCGGCCTGGCGGCGTTTGTACTCATTACGATCGGTAAGTTTCACCACCCGGTAGACCGTCTCGCGGTCAAAACCGTCNCGGATCACCGCTTCCGCGCTCATGTCCTGCTCCACGTAACGCTCCAGAATCGCATCCAGCTCGTCGTAATCGGGCAGCGAATCACTGTCCACCTGGTCCGGGGCCAGCTCGGCAGACGGCGGGCGGGTGATCACCCGGTCCGGAATGATTTCGGCGCCGGCCTGCTGATTGCGCCAGCGGCACAGATTGAACACGGAGGTTTTGAAGACGTCTTTCAATACCGAGAAGCCCCCGGCCATATCGCCATAGAGGGTGGCGTAGCCCACTGCCATTTCACTCTTGTTACCGGTGGTGAGCACCACCGAGCCGTTCTTGTTGGAAAGCGCCATCAACAACACCCCCCGACAACGGGCCTGGAGATTCTCTTCGGTGGTATCCCGGGCCGTGCCGGCAAACGACTCACTGAGGATATCCATAAAGCCATTGAACGCGGCCTCGATGGGCAACACACGATAATGGACACGCAAGGTGCGCGCCTGCTTTTCAGCATCTTCCAGGCTCATGGCAGAGGTATACTGGAACGGCATCATCACCGCCTCTACCCGTTCCGGGCCCAGGGCATCCACCGCCACCGCCAGCGTCAGGGCGGAATCAATACCACCGGACAGCCCCAATAACGCGCCTTTGAAACCGTTTTTGTTCACATAATCGCGGGTCGCCAACACCAGCGCCTGGTACATGCCCTCCTCCGGCCCGGGTAACGGCAACGCCTCGCCACACGGCTCGCAGTGCCCGCTCTGGCACTGCACATCCACGGGCACCAGTGCTTCGGAAAAGCTGGCCGCCTGCACGCAGCGCGCACCCTTGCTATCACAGACAAACGAGGCACCATCAAACACCAACTCATCCTGCCCACCAACCAGGTTGCAATACAGCACCGGCAATCCGGTTTCCCGGCTGCGGGCTTGTACCTGGGCAAAACGCTCCTCGGCCTTGTTGGTGCGGTAAGGGGAGGCATTCAAGTTCAGGATCAGGTCGGTACCCGCCTGCTGTAACTGGGCCGCCGGGCCATCGTGCCAGATGTCTTCACAAATGGTGATACCCAACGTCCAGCCATCGATATCAAAGGTGCAGGCATCGGTGCCCGGCTGGAAATAGCGTTTTTCGTCAAATACCCGGTAATTGGGCAAGTGCTGCTTGAAATACTCATGGCGAGGACCAGACTCCCCCGGGAACACCACTCCAGCCGCATTACGGCGGTGCCCGTTGCGTACCGCCGGATAGCCCAACACCACCGGCACCGAAATCGCCGCGCCAATGTCGGCCAGCGCCGCATCGACCCGGCTATTCAGGCTGGGCCGCAGCAACAGGTCTTCCGGCGGGTAACCGGTGAGCATCAGCTCCGGGAACAGCACAAGGTCCGCTCCCAGCAATCGGCGAGCTTCGTCTGCCGCGGCAATAACGCGCTGGGCATTCCCTTCGATATCGCCCACCAGCGCATTCTGCTGGGCCATAATAATTCGCATGATCAACCGGCCTTTCCTCAAGTGAGCGCTGATTGTACTCTTTAGAACCTGCTTGGGGTCTATACGCAGCCGCGCCGGCGGTATTTTTTTCGCCAGGTCGTGATTGCGATTGTGATGTGTAGTCATTCTACATAAGCAAGAGCAATCGCGGGCTGGCGGCAAAAGGGCCCCGGCCCTTCGGGTTGCCGCTGCAAATGGCGCCATGCTGTGTTGTAAACCTTGAACTTGACCCGTCAGGCCCTGCAGTTTACGCCTTGCCTGGCGCCATTTTCAGCGGCAACGCGGCTGCGTATAGACCCCAAGCAGGTTCTTAGCCGGCAATCGATGAATGCGCTAAAAACACAGAACGCCACAGCATCTGACAAAACACTAAACCGAGGGGAGCTCCATGGGCCTGATTCGCCTGATTATCATCGCCGCCCTGATCTATCTGGCCTGGCGGGTCATAAAACGATTACTGGCCCAGGCCCGGCCCACGGATTCCGGCAATGCCTCCGGCAACCCCCAGATCATGGTGAAATGCGCGCAATGCGGCGTGCATGTTCCCACCCCCGAAGCGTTCAGCCACAACGGGCTGCACTTCTGCAGCCAGGAGCATCAGCGGCAGTATCTGGAACACCATGACCGCTAGCCAGGGCTGGACACCGGCACGCATTTATAATGTGTACCGCATTGCCATTGCCTGTGTGCTGCTGTTGCTGCATTACGGGCCGGACAAGGCGCTGCTCGGCACCCATTTCCCTGCCCTTTTCGAGACCACGCTTTTTCTCTATCTGGGTCTGACGCTGGCCTCCGCCACGCTGGATAACCGCCGGTATCAGCGGGCCTTCCCTGCCTGGGCACAACCGGCGGCGTTAATCAGCGATCTGGGCATGCTGACGCTGGTGGTGCACTCCAATGGCGGGCTGGAGGGAGGTCTGGCAGTGCTTTTGCTGGTGACCGTTGCCGCCGGCAATATTCTGTTGCGCGGTCGACAGGGCTTTCTTATTGCAGCATTGGCAACCCTGTCCGCCATGTTCGAGCAATTCTATTTTTCCATCCATACACAGCTTTCGTCCCCGTTCGCCCTGACGGAATCCGGCCTGCTGGGCATTGCCTTTTTCATGGTGTCGCTGATCATCCAGCAAATTGCCCAGCGCCTGGAGCAAACAGAAAAGATCACCAGGCAGCAACAGGTTGCCATCGAGCGGCTGGAAGCACTGAACCAGCAGATTGTGCAGCGCATGCGCACGGGCATTCTGGTTTTCGACGACGCTTTTCATATCCTCATGTCCAACCAGTCTGCCAATAACCTGTTTGACAGCCCCATGCTCGGCAACACCCTGCCCGACTCCCTGACCAGCCGCTTCCAGCGCTGGCAGGACAACCCGCTACTGCCACTGAGCACGCTGCGCGTATCGGAGCAATCCCCGGTGCTAAGCCCCCGTTTTGCACAGCTGGATACCGGCCATGAAAACCTGACCCTGCTGTTTCTGGAAAACACGGCACAAGTCGCTCAGGAAGCCCAGCAGATGAACCTGGCATCCCTGGGGCGCCTGTCCGCCACCCTGGCCCATGAAATTCGCAACCCGCTCAGCGCCATCAACCATGCCACAGACCTATTGCTGGACGACGAACCCAGCCCGGAAGATCAACACCTGCTGCAGATCATCCGCAACCATGTGACCCGGGTTAACGGCATTATTCATGACGTCCTTGACCTATCACGCAGACCCAAGGGGCAAGCCGAACGCTTTACCTTGACGGCGCTGATTGAGGAAACGACCGCTCAATGGAAAATGAAAGACCCCGCAGCCAGCTTCAGCCTCCATTGCCAACCCGAGGTAGAAGTCCGCTTTGATCGTAATCAACTCATTCAGGTTCTGGACAATCTGATCGGCAATGCGCTACGCCATGGCGGCAGCCCCTGCACCGTCACACTGCGGTGCGGGCACCACGACCGTACCGGCCTGCCCTGGCTAAAAGTTCAGGATAATGGTCAAGGCATCAGCGAAGAAGCCATGAATTATCTCTTCGAGCCTTTTTACACCACCGCCAAAGACGGCAATGGTCTGGGCCTCTATCTATGCCGGGAACTCTGCCACGCCAACCAGGCCACACTGGACCTTGAGGAAACCCCGAAAGGCGCCAGCTTTGTGATAACCTTTGCCCACCCGCACCGACAATTTCAATAACAGAATCGCCTATGAGTGCAGATACCCCCCACGTACTGGTTGTTGACGACGAAGCTGACCTGCGCGAACTGCTGGTCATCACACTGGGTCGCATGAAACTTCAGGCCACCGCCGCAGATTCGCTGTCTGCCGCCAAGCAACAGCTCAAAGAGGCGCGTTACGACTTGTGCCTGACGGATATGAATCTGGGGGATGGCACAGGCCTGGAACTTCTCCAATTCATCTCACAACACTGCCCAACCATGCCCACCGCCGTCATCACTGCCTACGGCAGCATGGAAACCGCCACCGATGCGATGAAATATGGCGCCTATGATTTCATTGCCAAGCCAGTGGCATTGGACCGGTTACGGCAACTGATCGAAGACGGTCTGGGCATCAGCGAAGTCGAAGAGCACCATGAAGAAGAAGACAATCTGATTGGTGACGCACCCAGCATGGTGGCGCTGAAAGCCCAGGTTCGAAAGCTGGCCCGCAGCCAGGCGCCCATCTATATCAGCGGCGAGTCAGGCAGTGGTAAAGAACGTATTGCGCGGCTGATTCATACTCTCGGTCCGCGCCGGGAAAAACCGTTTGTGGCCGTCAACTGCGGCGCCATTCCGTCCGAACTGATGGAAAGTGAATTCTTCGGCCACCGCAAAGGCGCGTTCACCGGCGCCGTGGAAGACCGAAAGGGCCTGTTCCGTGAAGCCGACGGCGGCACCCTCTTCCTCGACGAAGTGGCCGACTTGCCACTACATATGCAGGTGAAGTTGCTACGTGCGATCCAGGAAAAATCGGTGCGGCCGGTCGGTGAAGCCAAGGAATTCCAGGTCAACCTGCGCATACTCTGCGCCACCCACAAAAACCTGGAAGACGAAATGGAAGAGGGCCGCTTTCGTCAGGATCTCTTCTACCGGCTGAATGTTATCGAAGCACATGTACCGCCGCTGCGCGACCGACGTGAAGATATCCCCAAACTGGTTCAGCATATTCTCAACCGGCTCAGCCAAGCCTGGGACATCCCACCGCCCAGCGTCAGCTCTGACGCGGTGAACGCCATAGAAAATTACGCCTTTCCCGGCAATGTCAGGGAACTGGAAAATACGCTGGAGCGGGCGCTGACCCTGTGTGACGGCAACACCATTCTGCCAGAGCATCTGCGTCTGACATCCAACCGCCCCGCCCCAGCCACAACCCGCCATAACGCCCCGGCAGCAACAACGACATCACCAGTAAGGCCCGGCGAACAGCCTCTGGAGGATTTTCTTCAGGAAATCG
>NZ_LWFX01000990.1:0-6729 GCF_001635175.1 Alcanivorax sp. HI0083
CAGGGCTTCCAGTTCCGCCAGGCCCGCGTCCACCTGGGTTTGCTGTACAGAGGCGTCGATTTCCGCCAGCAATTGGCCCTGCTCCACACTGTCACCCACATCCACATGCAGCCGGGTAAGCTGGCCGGAGACCTGCGCACCCACGTCCACATAATCGCCCGGCTCCAGGGTGCCCAGCGCAGTGACCAGTTCTTCCACGTCGCCACGCTCCACCGTCGCCGTTTGCCACTGCGTAACCGGCGCCGACGTAAACCCCCAGCGCCAACCGGCAAGCAGCAGGGATACCATCAGAATGACAAACAAAAGAGCCGCTTTCGGATAACGGCGAATCCAGCGGGACATGGGCAATTCCACAGACCAGTAATGATGGTTGAGGAATATAGCGGGAAAAGTTGCAAGAAATGTGGAGGGGAGGGGAACAAGCTACAAGCTGCAACGCGGATTGGGGGCGCGGCCACACGTTAACCGCTCTGCCCGCGAAAGATCAGTTGAAAGTTCAAAGTGAAAAGTTGAAAAGGAAAACCAGGGAACGTTCCCTGTTTCCCTATCCAGTCTTGTAGCTTGTAGCTATTCCCTAGAACAACCACTCCATCCCATGACGGACCTGGTTGCGGGCGTTTTCAGTGATCACCTCACCGTGGGCCAGGCTGAGCCTTTCGAAGGGCCACTCCAGAATGCGGGTGACGCTGGCGCGGGCCTTGCGACGATTCAGGTAGACCAGGCGCAGCACCGGATGCCAACCCGGGGACTTCCACAGCCCTCCCAGCTTCAGGTACCAGCGGGTGAAACCGTGGTCACATTGATGAAAGTTTTCAATCAGGTCCGCCGCAATCAGGGTCTTGCTGGCCTGATGGTAGAACACCGTCTCGTGCAACATGGAGCCTTCAATAAAGACCAGCTCAAAGTCATCTCCCCAGTCCGGATGGGGTGTTTCCGAGAGTACCGCATCCAGCGACAGATCCTTGCGCTTGCTCGCCAGTTTCGCCGGCCCGTGCAACACCGCCTGCGGGTAACGCTGTTTCACTTCAGCGGCAAAAACATGGTGAAAAAGATTGGGGCAAACAATGTGGGTCACCTCGCCCAACGCCGCCAGCTCCTGGGCAAGAGGCTCATCCACCGGCACCGGGGAATGCAGCAGCAAACCGCCAGCAGACAATTTGATCACGGTCATGCGGGCACCCATGTGTAGCCCCATGAAGCTATGGGGAACCGAATACGCCCACACATTATTGGCAACAACATCGAGTAACGGCACAGCTGGCTCCTGAACATGACAATGACCTCAGGATACCTGCTTGATTCAGCGGATACAGCCTATTTACGCAATGGCTCCAGCAAGTTTTCCGTGCCGTCCATTTTCAGCATCAAGGCCAGCGCCATCAGCCGCCCCAACTCGCCCTTCGGAAAGCCTTTTTTGGTGAACCACAGCAGATAAGGCTCAGGGAGATCAATCAGCACCCGCCCGGCATATTTACCAAACGGCATGGTGCGTTCGACCAGAGCGGTCAAGTCTTCGTGTTTGAAATCCATAGGTATCCATCGTGATGGCAGGGGCGGGCCGTGGCCAGAGAGGAAAGGGACGATCACCCGGCCCCCATTACGTTATGCAGCCTACAGCCCAGCCACCTTACCGCCAAGCACAACCCCCATCATTCACCCTCTTCATTACCCTGCTCAGCGTTACGGCACATCTCCTCCGGCCATTCCAATTCGATGGTGGAGTGGGCAAAACCGTATTCCTTCACCAGCGCGCTGAAGCGGGATTTGAGCCCCCGCAGCTCCTCCATGGGCGGCTCACCACCCAACTTGATATGGGCGCTGAACACATGCTGCTGGCCGTCCAGACTCCACACATGGACATGGTGCACACCGGCTACGGCCGGCGGTGCCTGCAAGGCGTCCACCAGAGCATCGGTATCCACCTCCGTCGGCACCGCTTGCAGGAAGACCTTCAACGATGCCCATACATTGCGCGCCACATTGAACAGAATAAACAGGGTGAAACCGATGGACAGAATGGGATCGAGAATCGGGATTTCCCAGACCATCAGCACCAGCGACACCACCAACACGGCCACCCAGCCCAGCACATCCTCCAGCAGATGCCAGCGAATCACACTGGCATTCAACGAGGACTGGCGCAGTAACCGCCAGGCACCAATACCGTTTACCGTCACCCCGAGAATGGCCAACGCCAGCATGCCGGTGGCATTGGGCATTTCCGGTGCCCACAGGCGGGGAATGGCTTCGCTGATCACGAAGATCGACCCGGCAATCAGCACCAGCGCATTGAGCAACGCAGCCAGCACTGACAACCGCTGGTAGCCATAGCTGAAGCGCTGGTCCGCCTGTTTGCGGCTGACTTTGCCCAGCACCCAACCCATGCCGATGGCCAGGGTATCGCCCAGGTCGTGTACCGCATCGGACAGAATCGCCACCGAATTCACCATCAGCCCACCGACAAATTCGATGATGGTGAAGGTGAAATTCAGCCAGAACGCCATTCCGATGGCCCGGTCCTCATCACCGTGACCGTGGGTATGTGAATGCGGCGAATGTGGCGCATGTGAAGAGTGATCATGCATCATCGTTCCTCCATCACGTCGCGCAGCGCATCGGGAATCGGCATGGGCTGCAGCGGGTTCACATTGGCGCCGCCGGTATTGCCGACCGGCACCCATAACCGCGACATGACCAGCGCCGCCAACAGGCGTAGCATCTGTCCGCGGATTTCCCGCGCCTCGCGGCGTTGCCAGCCCACTTTCAACATCCACCAGTGGCTCAGGGTATGCGCGCCGACCCGTCGCTGCCCCAGAATATGCGCCCGCTCCAACTGGGCAAACGCCCGGTCCCAGTCCTGGCTGGCATAAGCCCGCCGTGCCGCCTCCATGGCGGCGTAAAACGCCCGTCGTTGCCTGTCGTGCATCACCCTGCTCCTTGATTCTGTTTCACCCTGGCTCCATTAAAAAAGCTATAGTGACTACAGGTTCAAGTCCGGTTATCCATTATAACGAGGTCATCATGTCTACCCTCTTTTCCATCGGCACCCTCAGCAGCGCCACCGGCTGCAAGGTGGAGACCATCCGTTATTACGAAAAAATTGGCCTGATGCCCGAGCCCGCCCGCAGCGAAGGGGGCCAGCGCCGTTATCACCGCAGCCACCGGGAACGGCTGCAGTTTATCCGCCACAGCCGGGAGCTGGGCTTCACCCTGGATAACATCCGCGAGCTGCTGGCGCTCAGCGAACAGCATCAGCATGCCGATGCCGTCGCCCGGCGACACCGGGACGCCGTACAAAACCGCATCAGCGCACTGACTGCCCTGCGCAACGAATTGGACCGGATGATCGGCGAATGCGAGAAAGGACACCCGGGCGAATGCCGGGTGATTGAGCTACTAAGCGATCACGGGCAGTGCCTGACCGACCACAGCGGGTAATCCCGGCCACAGCGCCCTGACCTGCCGGACGCTGACACTTTTACAACAGCTTCCATACCGATATACCCCATATGGGTGAGGCGTTTTTTCCCCAGTTTCCTACAATTGTTGCAACGGGCCCGTTTACCGGGCCAATAAGGTCATCAATGAAGGGAACAAGGGGAACGACCATGAAATGGACCATTGGCATTGCCGCACTATTCGCCTCACAGTTTGCTGCCGCTGATTATTATTCCAGCGTCGACGACGACACCTGCTGGGATGCCCGCAACAGTAGCGGTGGCCCCTGCATGGTGGTGCACAAAACCAAATGGAGTGAATACAGCAAGGACAACTTCATCATTACCTACCGCAACACCTGCAGCCACCGCATCTATGCCCGCTTCTGTAACGAGCGCAAGAACGGTTCCGAGGATTGCGGCGCTTCCGGCATCGGCGCGGGCAACACTAAAAGCTGGTCTACCCACAATGCCAATGGCCGCTACAGCTACAACTCCATTGGTGTGGTAAAAGGCTCCAAGGACTGGGTGTGCTCCGGCAAGGTGTCCAACTGGCACGACTGACATCCGCATATCGCCAAAAGCTGTCACGTTTAAGCCCGGCTTGCCGGGCTTAAACGCATTGCCGGTTTCCCGCTCTGAGGTTCGCGCCTCAAGAGGCACTCCTACCGAAAAGCCGACGTCCCCTGACTGGTGAGAACGGTGGTCCCACCGCGATGCAAACAACGTTGGTTAAGCGGCAGGATGCACGCCTTAACTCAGCCACAGGTGGTTATCCCACCACCCCCCCGGCAGTTCCAGCCACTGGCTTTGTACCTCTGCGGTGCGGCTATCGTAGTAGCGGCATTTGCCCTGCCCCGAGGTCACCGCAAAACCACCCGGCACCGCGCCAACACCGGCACAGTCGGACATGGGCGCATCCAGCAGCGTATCGCCGCTATCCAGATCCCAGATAAAGAAACGGTTTCCCCGTGGCGCGGTCATGGCCACTTGCCGCTGCTCGCTGTGAATGGCAATGCTGGCCGTGTATTGATCCATCATCGCCAGTTGTGCCCGGCTGACCGGGAACGGTTGATAGGCTTCCCCGGGCCGCTTGATCGCCAGTAACGGCACACTGTTGTAGGCCGGGCCATGGTACTGCTGGCCGGTAATCACGGTGCCATCGGCAGCCACATCCAGGTGGCGGATGCTGCTTTGAGCGTCGGCCAAAGTTTCCTTGCTGATCAATTCGCCATGGCGGCTCATGATCACCAGGCTGGGCGCCATGGCGTCCAGGTTCATTTCCTCACGGCTGCCGCCTTCGGTACGAATTCCCCCATTACCGATCACCAGGGATTCGCCGTCCGGCATCCAGGCCAGCTCGTGGGGACCGACACCGTGGGTGGTCGCTTCGCCGTCATGGACTAGCTGCAAAGCAGCCCGATCCAACCGGTACCGCCCCAGCACACCGCGCCCTGGTTCGCGGGTATCGTTTTCGGTGGTGTATAGCCACTCGCCGCGGGCATGGAATACAGCATGGCCATAGAAGTGCCGATCCGGCTGACTGTGCAGGGTTTGCAGCAGTCGGCCATCGCGCAGGTCAATCAAGTAACTTTCCCGGGCCGGGCGGCGCCCCACATACAACGCCACCGGCAGAAACGGATGGCGGGCCACCGCGTGGCAGCGCTCGGGCACCGGCGTGGCAAACGCCCGTTTGCCGCTCAGGTAGTAACCCACCGCATAGTGCTGACCGTCGTCATCGTTGCGCGCAGAAAGCAGCAGGGGTGATTCACCCGCCGTGCCGGTCCACAGTGACCAGCCACCCAACGCGGCCAGGCCGGCCATCGCCGCACCAGCCCCCAGCAACTTCCGTCGTGTTAGTGACATAACGCTCTCCGCAAGCCCGCTATGGCATCGCAATGAAGCGCGGGCACGACGTTGAATTATCGACACACCCTCCCGCGCTTTTTTAACTTTTAGCTTTTAGCTTTTAACTCGCAACTCGCAACTCGCAACTCGCAACTCGCAACTGACCCTAATCCCCATCGTTGGCGTTAAAACCGATCTGGATATTGAGATTGCGAGCCAACTCCGTCTGCTGACGGTTTTCCAGATTATCCAGCGCGGCATAGAGCGTCGTCAGCGTCTCGCTGTGTTGCGGCGCCTGCACCAGCTCCATCAACGGCGCTGGCAAAGCCGCAAGCTGGTTGGCCACATCCGCATAGGCCTGGTCGATGTCTTTCACCAGGGCCGCATCGCTCACCAGCGAACGCACCCGCTCCCATACCGCCTGCGCGCCCTGCAACGACGCCTGCAGGTTTTCAATGGACTGCCGGCTACGCCACGCTTCCGCCTGGTAAGGCTGCGCCACGCCCTGATTCAGCCGCCCCATGGGGGTGCCCAGTTTTTTCTTCAGCACATCCACCCCGGTGATCTGCGTGCGCAGAATTGCCGCCAGGCCTTCATCCGCCGTGGCGTAACGCTCATTGGGGAAGTCGCGCAACTGCGCCAGCATGCCGCCCGGCTCATTCCACAGCGCCAGCACCGACTCGGACAGCGCCAGCTGATGACCGGCGATACCGGTCAGCAGCGGGCAGTAGCGGTCATGCTTCTCCGCCAGGGCGACCGATTGATCAAACAGCACATACTCAAACGCCGTCAGCCCCTGCACCACCACGCTGGCCTTCTCCAGCTGCTCACCGGTCAACGAATCCGTCTCGTCCAGCAACGATTCCGTCTGGCGAACCACCATGTTGCGTTTGTCCGGCCAGAACTGAACCTGCCAGCTGCGGTTGCCTTCGGATAACGGCCCGACCATTAACGGTTGCAGGTGCGACCACCGGGACTGGGCCTGATAAAACGCGGTTTCCAGATCATCCACAGATGCCTGTGGAGCTGTGCAGTACGCCTCCACCGCGTCTACCAGGGCAGCATTGCTGTCGCGCCACTGCTGATGGGCCGGCAGCAGCAGCTCGTTGGCCAGCTGCACTGTGACTTCCTGACGCGGGTTACTGCACGCCGTCAGCAGCATCGACAAGGAAACTGACACCAGCACAATCAAAGCACGCATGATCCATCCTCAACCTTGGAACCGTTACAGAAAAAATTACAAAGAGTTCAGAAACGCCAACAGCGCCGCCCGTTGCTCGGCGTCAAACGCCAGTACCGCGTCCCGCGACCCGGCCGCTTCGCCGCCATGCCAGAGGATCGCCTCCATCAGGTTGCGGGCGCGGCCATCGTGCAGAAACTGGGTGTGGCCATTCACCGCCTCGGTGAGGCCGATACCCCAGAGCGGCGGCGTGCGCCATTCCTG
>NZ_LWFX01000991.1:0-7192 GCF_001635175.1 Alcanivorax sp. HI0083
TGCCAGCGGCGAAGGCCGGGCGGCAGAAGCGGCGCAGGCGGCTATCTCCAGCCCGCTGCTGGAAGATGTGGATCTGCGCGGCGCGCGGGGTATCCTGATCAATATCACTGCCAACGAGTCCATCGCTCTGGATGAGTTCTCTGAAGTGGGTGATATCGTCAGCGAGCTGGCCAGTGACGATGCCAACGTGATCATCGGTACCGCTATCGACCCGGATATGGGCGAGAGCATCAGCGTTACCGTGGTAGCGACCGGCTTGGGTGCCGCTCAGCAGGAACTAAAAGTGGTACGTGGCCGTCAGACCCCTGTCGCGGCAGACGGTCGGGTGGACTACAGCGACCTGGATCGCCCGGCTGTGGAGCGTAAACGCGCCGCCCAGCAGGCTGCCGGTGGCCGTGGCCAGCAGGCAGTGAGCACCGCAGAAGATCTGGATTTCATTGATATTCCGACCTTCCTGCGCCGCCAGGCCGACTAACGGTCTGGCGAGATTGGTGCAAAATCGGGGTGTTCCAGTATAATCGCGCCCTAATTTTGTGTTGAGGAAAGCGGTATCCTCAAGGGTACCCGCAGCTGTGTGACAGACTGATGATCAGACAACGAACGCTAAAAAACGTGATCCGCGCCACTGGCGTAGGGCTTCACACCGGCGAAAAGGTCTACATGACCGTGCGCCCGGCACCGGTAAATACCGGTATCGTGTTCCGGCGTGTGGACCTGGACCCGGTGGTGGAGATCAAGGCTGCCGCGGACGCGGTGGGCGAAACCACCCTCTCTTCCACGCTGGTTCAGGATGGCGTGAAAGTGGGTACGGTAGAGCACTTCCTGTCCGCCATGGCAGGCCTGGGCATCGATAACGCCTTTGTGGAGTTGTCCGCCCCGGAAATGCCGATCATGGATGGCAGTGCCGGTCCGTTCGTCTTCCTGTTGCAATCTGCCGGTATCAAAGAGCAGGAAGCCGCCAAGAAGTTCATCCGCATCAAGAAAGAAGTGACGGTGCGTGAAGGCGACAAAACGGCGACGTTCGTGCCTTTTGACGGCTTCAAGGTGACTTTTTCCATCGAGTTCGATCACCCGGTGTTTGAAGATCGTAACCAGCTGGCCAGTATCGATTTCTCCACGACCTCGTTTGTGAAAGAAGTGGCCCGTGCCCGGACCTTTGGCTTTATGCGCGATATCGAGTTCCTGCGCAGCCAGAACCTGGCCCTGGGTGGCAGCGTGGATAACGCCATCGTGGTGGACGAGTATCGTATCCTCAACGAAGATGGCCTGCGTTATGACGACGAGTTCGTCAAACACAAGATGTTGGACGCCATTGGCGACCTGTATCTGCTGGGTCACAGTCTGATTGGCGAGTTCATCGGCCACAAATCCGGCCATGCACTCAACAATGCGCTGTTGCGGGAAATTCTCCGTCAGGAGGACTCCTACGAGGTGGTGACGTTCGAAGATGCCACCAATGCGCCTGTGTCCTATATGCGCCCTGTTCTGGCAGCAGAATAAGTGGCGGCAAAGTAGTAAAGAAAGAGGTTGGCCGCTTCGGGTCAGTATGATCCGGAAGGTGGCTGACTCTGGCCGAAGCGATTCGGCTGTACGTCGAAGCCCTGTTGGCCACCTGGCTGTCTCCCGCAGTCAGGTGGTTTTTCGTTTCAAGGGCGGAGAGATGGACGGTTAGTGTTCCTCAATCGGGCTCACCGCGGCTTGCCAGCCGCTGCAATGACGCTTTTAGCGCGTCATCCTCTATGGCTTCGGCCACAGCTTCGATGTGTCGAGCGCTTTCTCGGGCCAAATGCGGCCCCGCCGGCTTGCTGGCATGGTTATTGCTCGACATGGGTTGGCGTTTGCCGCCTACCACGATCTTGATTTGTTGCCCGGGCATGGCCTGTTGCAATTTCGGCAGATGAAAACGTAGTAGTTGCGCGGTGGCACTGGTTTCCGCGATGGCCAGCCAGCGATGCTGGTCTTCTACCAGGGTGACACGCTCACGCAACGCCGGAGGCAGGCAATGCATAGGGTCACTTTGCTCCTGGGCGGGGCTCTTCCTGGCTTCTTTCGCCAGAGCTGATAGAGCGGGATGACCGCTTAGCAGGGCGAGCAGGGCTTTGGGCGACGTTGTCTTGCTCATGAGTTTTACTTAGACTAGCCTGCAGATTGTAAAAGAATTTATAAAAAACAGCGTAACATATTGAATTGAATGATTTTTAGCTGGTGCGTTACGAAATCTTATGAACATCATAGTCCTTAACAGCAAGCGCGGCCATTCGCGCACACTGCCCGTTCCTCGCCATTGGCCCTGGTTATTGGCTGCGGCGTTGGTGGTGTTTCCCGCGATTATTGGCGTTAGCGCCTATCTTCTGGCCTATCGAGTGGGCGGTCAGCCTGAATTTACTCCGGTAATGACGGAGCGTTTTGCGGGGCAGCTGGAGCAGCAGCAACAAGCTCTTTCCGAGCTGGATCAGCAAAGCCAGGAGCAGTTTCGTGCCCTGACGCTCAAGCTGGCCCAGGCTCAGGCTCGGCTGGTTCGCCTGGATGCACTGGGTGAGAGACTGGTGGAAGTGGCTGATATCGGCGGTGACGAATTCGATTTCAGTAGTGTGCCCGGTGTCGGTGGACCGGAATCGCCGGATGAGGGGGCCAGTTATGAGTTGCCTTCCTTTATGGGGGCGCTGGATCAAATGACGGCCACCCTGGAACGCCGTGAGCGTCAGCTGGATATCCTGGAAGACCTGCTGGCGGATAAACAGTTGGAAGACCAGACTTATCTGTCTGGCCGCCCGCTGACCAAAGGCTGGATGTCCAGCCGTTTTGGCCGGCGTTCCGATCCCTTTTCCGGCCGGGTGGCCTGGCATAAAGGGGTGGATTTCGCGGGTAAGGAAGGCACGCCCATCGTGGCCACCGGTGCTGGCGTTGTGACCTATTCCGGTGAGCGTTCCGGTTACGGCAAAATGGTGGAGATCAACCACGGTAACGGCCTGTCCACCCGCTACGGGCACGCGATGGAGCTGCTGGTGGAGCCGGGGGACATTGTTCGCACCGGTGATACGGTGGCCAAGGTGGGCAATTCCGGCCGTTCCACTGGGCCGCATGTGCACTACGAAGTGCTGAAAAACGGCGCTCAGGTGAACCCACAGCCCTATATTTACCGCGCTCGCCGCTAAAACTGAAAATCGAAAACGGCCCAATGGGGCCGTTTTTCGTTATCGGGCCTTGATTACGGCGAATACCACCTTATCTCTCAATCCTATTGTGTTTAGAATGGCTCACCTTGCGGGGGAATCACCTTGCCGCCACCGGGCTGTTTGTCCTGACTTTTACTGAACCGGAAGTTTTATGCTGGGTACCATCGTAAAAAAAATCATCGGCACCAAGAATGATCGTGAAATCAAGCGAATGGCAAAGCTGGTCGATGCCATTAATAACCACGCAGAGGCGATGGGGCAGCTTACCGATGGCGATCTGCAGCACAAGACAGTCGCCTTCCGGCAGGCTTTCAAAGACGGCAAGACCCTGGATGAGTTGCTACCCGAAGCGTTTGCGGTAGTCCGCGAAGCGTCTACACGGGTGATGGGGATGCGCCATTTCGACGTGCAGATGATGGGCGGGATATCCCTGCATGAAGGGCGTATTNCCGAGATGCGTACCGGTGAAGGTAAAACCCTGACGGCGACCCTGCCGGCCTACCTGAATGCGCTCTCCGGTGAAGGCGTGCATGTGGTTACGGTAAATGATTACCTGGCCGAGCGTGACGCCAATTGGATGCGTCCCCTGTACGAATTCCTCGGGTTATCCGTGGGCATCATTCTGTCCCAGCAGCCCACCGAGCAGAAGCGCGCCGCGTACGCGTCGGATATTACCTACGGAACCAACAACGAATACGGCTTCGATTACCTGCGCGACAACATGGCCTTCCGCCTGGAAGACCGGGTGCAGCGTGGGTTGAATTACGCCATCGTCGATGAGGTGGATTCCATCCTGATTGATGAGGCGAGAACGCCACTGATTATTTCCGGCCCGGCGGCAGATTCCTCCGAGCTGTACCAGGCGGTGAATCAGTTGATGCCGCAACTGGAGAAAGAGACAGAAGAGAGCGAAGGCGATTACTTCGTTGATGAAAAACAACGGCAGGTAGAGCTGACCGAGGCGGGTCACCAGAAGATTGAAGCGCTACTGGTCAGCAACCAGTTGCTGGAACAGGGCGAAAGCCTGTACGCGGCCCATAACCTGGCGCTGCTGCATCATGTGCATGCGGCGCTGAAAGCCCATGCCCTGTTCCACATCGACCGGGATTACATCGTTCAGAACGACCAGATCGTGATCGTGGATGAACACACCGGCCGTACCATGCCGGGGCGTCGCTGGTCCGAAGGTATTCATCAGGCCATCGAGGCCAAAGAAGGGCTGAATATCCAGCAGGAAAACCAGACCCTGGCGTCCACCACCTTCCAGAACTATTTCCGCCTGTATAACAAGCTGTCCGGCATGACCGGTACCGCGGACACCGAGGCGCTGGAATTCCGCCAGATTTATGGCATGGATGTGGTGGTGGTCCCCACCAACAAACCCATGGTGCGGATTG
Source organism: Alcanivorax sp. HI0083 (assembly GCF_001635175.1). Lineage (NCBI taxonomy): Bacteria > Pseudomonadati > Pseudomonadota > Gammaproteobacteria > Oceanospirillales > Alcanivoracaceae > Alcanivorax > Alcanivorax sp. HI0083. The sequence continues at coordinate 4,574 of NZ_LWFX01000991.1, forward strand.
ACGCCAATGATTTGGTGTACCTGAGCCTGCAAGAAAAATTCGACGCTATCGTCAAGGAAGTGACCGAGGCGGTGGCTAAAGGTGCGCCGGTGCTGGTGGGTACTGCCACCATTGAAGCGTCGGAGTATCTGTCCAAGCGTTTGAAGCAGGACAAGATCGCCCACGAGGTACTGAACGCCAAGTTCCATCAGCGCGAAGCCCAGATTATTGCCCAGGCCGGCCGGCCGAGAGCGGTCACCATTGCCACCAATATGGCGGGTCGGGGGACGGATATTGTGCTCGGCGGTAATCCCGAAGAGCAGATCAAGCATATGGATACCCCGTCCGAGGCAGAAGCGGAGAAAATTCGTGCCGAGTGGCAGGCGAACCACGATACCGTCATGGAAGCCGGCGGTTTGCACATTATTGGTACCGAGCGTCATGAGTCCCGCCGTATCGATAATCAGCTGCGAGGCCGTGCGGGGCGTCAGGGGGATCCGGGTTACACCCGCTTCTTCCTGTCCATGGAAGATGACCTGATGCGTATCTTCGCATCAGACAAGATTCGCAACCTGATGCGCTCTCTGGGCCTGGAAAACGGCGAAGCGATCGAACATCGCTGGGTAACTCGCGCCATTGAAAATGCTCAGCGCAAGGTGGAAGGGCGCAACTTTGATATCCGCAAGAATCTGTTGGAATACGATGACGTGGCCAACGACCAGCGTCAGGTCATCTACGGCCAGCGTGATCAGATTCTGGAAGCCGAAGATCTGGTGAATTCTGTGAAAGGGATTCGCCGCGATGTGGTGACCGAAGTGGTTCACGATTATATGGCGCCGGGCTCTGTGGAAGATCAGTGGGATATCCCGGGCCTGGAGAAAACCCTGGATGCGGAATTCCAGTGCCATGCACCGATTGGCCAGTGGCTCAACGAAGACAATCAGCTGCATATCGAGGGCCTGATCGAAAAGCTGGTCGAGCGCATGGACGAGGATTACCAGCGTAAGGAAGGCGAGATCGGTACCGAGGATTTGCGCAAGATCGAGAAGCACCTGATGTTGCAAATTCTGGATCGCCACTGGAAAGAGCACCTGGCGAGCATGGATCACTTGCGCCAGGGCATCCACCTGCGCGGCTACGCCCAGAAAAACCCCAAGCAGGAATACAAGAAAGAAGCTTTCGAGTTGTTCCAGGGCCTGCTTAACCAGATCCAGCATGAATTGATTCGTGTGCTGCACAGCTTCCAGGTGCGTCGCGATGACGAAGTGGAGCGTCTGGAGCAGCAGCGCGAGGAAGAGGCGCGTCTGCAGGCGGAAAAAATGAAAATGCAGGCGGTGGCCGAACCGGGCACCGATGGCGATGCCCAGCCCCGTCAACAGGGCGAGCAGCCCAAGACGGTGGTCCGGGAGGGCCGTAAAGTCGGGCGTAATGAGCCGTGCCCTTGTGGTTCCGGCAAGAAGTACAAGCAGTGTCACGGCAAGATTGAATAAAGCAGCTGCTAGCGACGAGCTTCCAGCTACGAGAAAAACAAAGGCACCGGTGAAAGTCGGTGCTTTTCTTTATGATGACTAGTTGCTCGCAGCTAGAAGCTAGTCGCTGAATGTTAAGGAAAACGTGATGACACAGTCTGAGTGGTTGCCAGTCCCCGGCGTGCGGCTTGCCGCCGTGGAAGCCGGCATCAAAAAAGCCAATCGCAAGGATTTGGTGGTGCTGGAGCTGGCCCAGGGGAGTCGTGTCAGTGGTGTGTTTACCCTTAATCGGTTCTGTGCTGCGCCAGTACAGGTAGCCAAGTCCCGTCTGGCTGCCACTACGCCACGCTACCTGATGATCAACACCGGCTACGCCAATGCCGGTACCGGCAAAAAAGGCCTGGAAAACTGCCTGGCCAGCTGTGAATTGCTGGCGAAAGCCGCAGGTTGCGATGCCGATGAAATCCTGCCGTATTCAACCGGCGTTATCGGGGAACAGTTTCCGCTGGATGCCTTTGCCTCCGGCTTGCCCAAAGCGCTGGATACACTGGATGTCCATCATTGGGGGCGGGCGTCGGAAGGCATAATGACCACCGATACCTACCCCAAGCTCACCAGTCGGCGGGTGGAGATGGATGGCGTGCCAGTGACGATCACAGGGATGTCCAAGGGCTCCGGCATGATCAAGCCAAACATGGCCACCATGCTGGGTTTTATCGCCACCGACGCACCGATTGCCAAGCCACTGTTGGATGAGTGGGTGAAAGCCCTGGCGGACAAATCCTTCAACCGGGTGACGGTGGACGGGGATACCTCTACCAATGATGCCTGCATGCTGATCAGCACCGGCCAGGCTGCCATGGATGAAATTACCGCGCTGGATGATCACAGTCAGTTGCTGTACCAGGCGCTGGAAGAGGTCTTCACTGAACTGGCTCAGGCACTGGTTCGTGACGGTGAAGGCGCGACCAAGTTTGTGGAAATTACCGTAACCGGAGCCGCCAGCGAAAGCGACGCACGAGCGGTGGCTGAAACCATTGCCCATTCCCCTCTGGTGAAAACGGCGCTGTTTGCCTCGGACCCTAATTGGGGCCGTATTTTGGCTGCCATTGGCCGGGCGCCGATTGCGGCGCTGGATGTGGACAAAGTCAGTGTTTGGCTGGGTGATTTG
>NZ_LWFX01000992.1:0-3783 GCF_001635175.1 Alcanivorax sp. HI0083
TTTATGGTCCCGTTGGTTTTGATTTTTTAGCGTCAGGCGTCTTGCGTTTGGCGTTTGGCGAGTAATTCTCATGTCCCGAATGACCTTCCAGCTCAACGCCACCGATGGTGCCGCCCGCCGTGGTGAGATCACGTTTCCCCGGGGCACCATCCAGACGCCGGCGTTCATGCCTGTGGGGACCTACGGGACGGTAAAAAGCATGTTGCCCAGGGATCTGGCCGAGACCGGTGCCGAGATCTGTCTGGGGAATACTTTTCACCTGATGTTGCGCCCGGGTACCGAGGTCATCGAAGCCCACGGGTCCCTGCATGGCTTTATGCAGTGGGACAAGCCGATCCTGACTGATTCTGGCGGTTTTCAGGTGTTCAGCCTGGGCGATATGCGCAAGATTTCCGAGCAGGGGGTGGTGTTCAAAAATCCCATCAATGGCGACAAGGTGGAGTTGAGCCCGGAAAAGGCCATGCAGGTGCAGCGCTCACTGGGCAGCGATATCTGCATGATCTTTGACGAATGCACCCCGTTTCCGGCCACCGAGAAACAGGCCCGCGATTCCATGGAACTGTCCCTGCGCTGGGCGAAACGCTCAAAAGACGCCCACGAAGGCAATGATGCGGCCTGTTTCGGCATCGTTCAGGGCGGCATGTACGACGATTTGCGCCGCGAATCCCTGGCCGGGCTGGTAGATATCGGCTTTGACGGCTACGCCGTGGGCGGCCTGAGTGTGGGTGAGCCCCAGGACGAAATGTTGCGCACCCTGGGCAATCTGACCCCGCATATGCCGGAGGATCGCCCCCGTTACCTGATGGGTGTGGGCAAGCCGGACGACATCGTTGAGGCGGTGCGCCGTGGAGTGGATATGTTCGACTGCGTTATGCCCACCCGCAATGCCCGCAATGGCCACCTGTTCGTCGCCGAAGGGGTGGTGAAAATCCGAAATGCCCGACACCGTCATGATTTGGCTCCTCTGGAGGCGGATTGTGACTGTTATACCTGCCAGCATTTCTCCCGCAGCTATCTGCATCACCTGGATCGCTGCAACGAAATGCTGGGCTCCCAGCTCAATACCATCCATAACCTGCGTTACTATCAGCGGCTGATGGCTGGATTGCGGGGGGCCATTGAAGGGGGTACATTGTCCGCCTTTGTGGACGACTTCTATGCGGCGCGTGGCCAGACTACGCCAGCTCTGTAGCTATTTATCGATTGGAGTATTCAATGAACATCGCAATGCGTTCCCTGCTGGCCCTGTTGGCCACTGCCATGGTTTCTCCGGCGTTTGCAGCCCCTGCTGCCCCTGCCGGTCCGGGCGGTGTGGAGCTGATCATGCTGGTCGTGATGATGGTGGTTTTCTATTTCTTCCTGATTCGCCCGCAGCAGAAGCGTGCCAAGGAACACAAAAACCTGGTCCAGAGCCTGAGCAAGGGTGATGAAGTGGTCACCAGCGGTGGCATCCTGGGCAAGGTGGCGAAAGTCACCGATGATTTTGTGGTGGTGGAAATCAGCAACAACCTGGAAATCAAACTGCAGAAAAGCAGCGTCCAGGCCACTCTGCCCAAAGGCACCATCAAGTCGATCTAGAAGAATAGCAGCCCCGTCTTGAGCGGGGCTTTTGCTGTTGCAGTAACGCCAGCAAAACCCAATGTATCGAGCGGTTGATTAATCGTGCACGCCGGCCGCCTTTTTTCGGCGCTCCACGCACTGTCGCACTATTAAAAAACCGGCACTACCGGAAAGAACTATGACCCGCTATCCACGCTGGAAATTTTTCCTGCTTTTGGCTGCCCTCGTTGTTTGCGGCCTTTATGCGCTCCCTAATTTGTACCCGGATGCCCCCGCTATCCAGATCAGCCATTCCGAGGCGGGTGCTGAGGTGTCTGATGTGGCCAGGCAGCGAGTGCTCGGCGCCCTGGATGATGCTGGCCTGAGCCATGGTGACGGCGAAATCGTGGGGAACTCACTGCTGGTGCGTATGGGCGATACCGAAGCGCAGCTGCGGGCCAAAGACATCGCTGCGGCGACACTGGGCGATAACTACGTGGTGGCTTTGAACCTGGCGGCCACCACGCCTCAGTGGCTGCGTGAGATCGGCGCCAGCCCCATGAACCTGGGCCTGGATTTGCGTGGCGGGGTGCACTTCCTGCTACAGGTGGATATGGATTCGGTGGTGAAGAGCCGCATGGAAGCCTGGGAAGGTACCGCCAAGCTGACCCTGCGTGATGCGGGGGTGCGTTATCGCGCGGTGTCTGTGGATGGCACTACCCTGACCGCCACCTTTGCCGACCAGGTGGCTGCGGACGCCGCCCGTGCTCCGCTGCGTCAGGCGCTGGACAAGCTGGCCATGCAGCCGGCCGGTGATAGCCCGAAAATTGTCATGACGCTGAACGAAACGGCCCTGAAGGAAATGCAGGATTACGCCGTGGACCAGAACCGTACCGCGCTGAACAAGCGGGTCAATGAACTGGGTGTGGCGGAAGCCGTCGTGCAGCGCCAGGGTGCAGACCGCATCGTGGTGCAGCTGCCGGGGATTCAGGATGCGGCCACTGCCCGCCGGATTCTGGGCCGCACCGCGACCCTGGAATTCCGCCTGGTAGACAACAGTGTGTCTTCTGCCCGCCTGCGTTCCGGCATGGCGCCTCCCGGCCTGGAATTCTTCCCGTTCAAGGGACAAGAGGGCCGTATCGTCGCGTTGAATAAATCCAGCATCGCCACCGGTGATCAGGTGATCGATGCCAAGATGGGTTTTGATCAGCAAAACGGTCAGCCGGAAGTGAATGTGACACTGGATTCCGATGGCGCCCGCCGCATGCAGCGTGTAACCGGCAAGAACGTGGGTAACCCCATGGGCGTGCTGTTTATTGAAACCAAGACCGACGTGAAAAAGGTGATCGACGAGGACGGCAACAGCGTTGATCAGATGACCAGCAGCACGGACAAGTATGTGATCAATGTGGCTACCATCCAGAGCACCTTGGGCAGCCGCTTCCGGATTACCGGGCTGGATAACCCCGCCGAAGCCTCCGAGTTGGCATTGCTGCTGCGGGCGGGTTCTCTGGCGGCGCCGGTGAGCATCGTGGAAGAGCGCACCGTGGGCCCGAGCCTGGGGGCGGAAAACATCGAAGCCGGCCTCAAGTCCATGGCGCTGGGTCTGTCGCTGGTGCTGGTCTTCATGATGATCTGGTACAAGCTGTTTGGCCTGATTGCCAACGTGGCCCTGTTGGGTAACCTGGTGATTATTGTCGGCGTCATGTCGTTGATCCCCGGTGCCACCATGACCTTGCCGGGGATCGCCGGTATCGTGCTGACCGTGGGGATGGCGGTGGATGCCAACGTACTGATCTTCGAGCGTATTCGTGAAGATTTGCGGCGGGGGCTCAGTCCGCGCCAGGCTATCGAAGAGGGTTACGCTCGTGCATTTACCACCATTCTTGATGCCAACATTACCACCCTGATTGTGGCGGTGATTCTATTTGCAGCCGGTACCGGTTCGGTGCAGGGCTTCGCGGTTACGCTGTTCATCGGCATCCTCACCTCCATGTTCACGGCGATTATCGGCACCCGTGCCATGGCAGAAATGATTTACGGTCGAGGCGCCCGCGCCCCGAGCAAACTGAGCATCTGAGGCGGTTATGAGCAAAGCACCCATGAACATCAATTTTATGGCCGCCCGCAAACCGCTGGGCATCCTGTCGCTGGCGCTGGTGATTATTTCCGTGGCGCTGTTGCTGACCCGAGGCCTGAACCTGGGGCTGGATTTCACCGGGGGGACTACCGTGGTAGTAAAAA
>NZ_LWFX01000993.1:0-4388 GCF_001635175.1 Alcanivorax sp. HI0083
CGGCACCGGCCAGCAGCAGCGGCTTGCGGGCGCCCTTGATGGCTTCGATCGCCTTGCAGATGGCCTTGTCTTCGGCGATGGGGCGGCGGGTCGCGCTGGGCTCGGTGACCGGCATGGTGGAATGTTCGCGGGCGATATCTTCCGGCAGCTCCAGGTGGGTAGCGCCGGGGCGCTCTTCCTGGGCGAGACGGAAAGATTCGCGAATGCGGGTAGGGATGGAGTCGCCACTGACCACCTGCTTGGTGAACTTGGTGAGCGGGCGCATCATGTCCACCACATCAATGATCTGGAACTGGCCCTGTTTGCTGGTCTTGATCGGTTTCTGGCCGGTGATCATCACCATGGGCATGGCGCCAAGCTGGGCGTAGGCGGCGGCGGTTACCAGGTTGGTGGCGCCGGGGCCCAGGGTGGACATGCAGACACCGGCTTTGCCGGTAAGGCGCCCATAGGTGGATGCCATAAAGCCGGCGGCTTGTTCGTGACGGGTGATAACCAGCTTGATATTGGAGCCGCGCAGCGACTCAAGCAGGTCCAGGTTTTCTTCACCGGGAATGGCAAAAACGTGCTCTACCCCTTCCGCTTCCAGGGCGCGAACAAACAAATCCGATGCTTTCATGACTCTTTGTCTCCAGTTGATCCCGTCGCCGGCTGTTGGCCGTGTCGGGTTCCACGATGCGTGGCTGTAAAATTATCATCGCGGTTAATGCAAGGATGGTGCCGCTTTTTCCTTGTTCTGGTGCATAAACTGCGCACTTAAAGGGTGCAGCACCTCCAAGTCGGGCTTCACTATAGCGCGCTCGGGGGGCAGGCCGGTATGGGGTTAATGAATCTGTTTTATTTAAAAATGTGATGATAAACCGTTGGGGCGAACACAAAACGAGTGAGAATCCGACTTGTTCTCCCCAGAGTGGAAGGGCAGAGTCTGCGCAATAACGAATCAAGGCGAAAACGCCCGGTCAGCCAGCGAGAGAGACAGCTATGAAGAAAACCGGATTGTGGGTATTGGTGATCATTGTTGCCCTGATCGTGTTGGCCGTGGCGGGTGTGCATCGCTGGTTTAACCCGCCGGCGCCAGCGGCGCAGCTCTTTTTTAATGGCACGGTACTGACCATGGACCCGCAACAGCCGGTGGCGGATGCCATGCTGGTGAAGCGGGGCGAGATTGTGGCGCTGGGTGAGGTCGAGGTGTTGCGCCGGCAGGTCAGCCGGGATGTGGCGGTGATCGACCTGGAGGGCGGTACACTGATGCCGGGGTTTATTGAAGCCCATGGACATTTCCCCGGTGAAGGATTGTCTGCGGTGGCGGTGGATGCCAACAGTCCGCCGATTGGTGATTTGTACAGCATCGACACGCTGCTGGAGCGTTTGCGCCTGCTGGCCCAGCGCCGCCCGGAAGGCATGCTGCTGGCGTATGGTTTTGATGACACCACCATCGGCGAGCAGCGCTATCCCACCCGGGCAGAGCTGGATGCGGTGAGCAAAACGCGGCCGATCATGGTCATGCATATTTCCGGGCATCTGGGCGTGGTTAATTCCGCTGCGCTGGAAAGCATGGGCATCAAGGAAGACGTTGAGGACCCGCCGGGCGGATTTTATGGTCGCGATGAAAGCGGTCGGCTCAATGGCCTGCTGGCGGAAACCGCGTTTAATCCGGTGCGTAGCCAGGCGTTGAAATTGGCACCCCTGGACGGCTTGAAGGTGTTGTCCCGGGCGTCGCATATTTATCTGTCGCGGGGTATCACCTTTGCGCAGAACGGCCTGGCGGACCCGGCGGCTATTCGGGCCCTGAAGCCGGCATTACAGTTCGGGCTGATCCCCCTGCGCCTGAGTGTCTGGCCCAACGCAGAGGCGGAAAAACTGCGCCAGGCGGGTGACATCTCCATACCGCAGGGGGAGCGCAGCCATCTGGGGCCGGTCAAGCTGGTCAGTGATGGCTCATTACAGGGTTATACCGGGTTTCTCGGGGCGCCGTATTACACCCTGCCGGAGGATTACCCGACGGACTATCTGGGGTTTCCTACGCGGTCTCAAGCAGCGCTTAGCGCCCAAGTAAAACAGTTTCATTGCCAGGAGCGGCAAGTGGCCGTGCACGCCAATGGTGATGCGGCTATTGATCTGAGTCTGAACGCCATTGCCGGCGCCCGGGCTGCCTGCCCGCAGGTGCGGGTGCAACCGGTATTGATTCATGCACAGATGGCGACTCCGGCGCAGTTGCAGCGCATGGTGGCGCTGGATGTGATTCCCTCGTTCTTCAATACCCATGTGTATTACTGGGGCGACCGGCACCGGGATGTTTTCCTGGGGCCGGAGCGGGCTAGCCGGATCAGCCCGCTGGCGGAAGCGGAGCAAGCCGGGCTGAGCTTTACCTTGCATGCGGATTCGCCGGTAGTGCCCTTTGAGCCGCTGCAGCTGGTGTGGAATGCGGTGGAACGCGAGACCGCCTCCGGGGCGTTGCTGGGGCCGGAGCAGGCTGTGGATGTGGACCGGGCGTTGCAGGCAGTGACCGTGGATGCGGCCAGGCAGCTGGGGGTGGCAGATCAGGTAGGGCAGTTGCGCCTGGGTATGCGTGCGGACCTGGTCTGGCTGGACCGGGATCCGCGGCAAGCGATTGGCGACTGGGAATCGATCCAGGTGCGGGGCACCTGGGTTGGCGGGGTTCGTCGCTACCCGGATGGGCAAGCGGACGAGAGAGGGCAAGCGATGTAGCCCTGTGTGCGCAGAGCCCTTTTTCAGGTGCTCTGCGAAAGCGGTCTGCGCGCTGCTAGTGCCAGGTCCCTTCCAGATTCTCGCACTGATCGAGAAATTCCTCGGCGCTCATTTCCACCGTATTCGGGTCCAGATGTGAAGCCACTTGTTCTTTCAGCTGCCCGACCACTTTGGACATGACCGTCAGGGTTTCTTCCACCTGCTCGATAGTTTCCAACAGGTCTTCGGCTTCTTGCTGGTAATCATCTCTGTCGTCGTAATCGCTCATGCGAAGCCTCCTGCAGTTGGGATGAGCCTGTTCTTGCCGAGGCTCGGTCCAATGTTGCCAACGATGGCAGCGTAAAACAAACGGGAAATCCCCTGAGCTGGTTAAACTTTGAGCGCTTGTGATGGATGGTCAGGAGTATTTTACGAACGGCTCCAAATGCACCCTCGGAGAGTCTGCTTCAGGTGAGGTTTACTGATCCTTCTCGCGTACAGGCACGCTCCCACATGGAGATTCTGGGGATTAAATTAAGACAGGAGCTATTCTTATGCTTTTCCCCGGGTTGCCCGCATATGCGGCAGGTGTACTGGATCGTTTGGGAATAGATGAACAGACATGGCTTGCGCATATGAGACTCCGGCGGCAACGGCTGCCGATTGCTCTGGGTGCACTGGATAAGCTGAAAGAGTAGGCACAAATGACAGGACGTAAATGGATTGCGGGGCAGAGCCTGGTGGATGGTAGTTGTTGTTTTTGCTGTTTAAATTTATGCGTGTCCCGTGGTTCCCTGCCAATTCGATGGGACTTACGGGAATATTCACGCCAACCGTTTTGAATGATGGGAAGGAAGCTCCGGGTCAACGGAAAGAGTCTGGCTGACTCGGGGCATTCTTGGGAGTCGGGAAAAAAACGGAGGAAAACAACGGGACACTCAGAGCGCCTGTCAAACCTGGCGGTAAATCAAGCGGTGTAAGGTGTAAGTCCGCAATTCGGCAAGGGGGCTGCTATCTGCTTGTGGAATTCGTTGACCACTACACGATGGTTTTTGGTGTGCCGTTTATGGGTGGTTCGCGCCTCGAGAGACGCTCCTGCAGATGGTCAATAGGGCATTGCTCCGTACACAAAAAAGGGCGCCGAAGCGCCCTTTTGTCGTTATTCCCAGGAAAGGGCGCCGCCCACCTGGTATTCGGTAACCCGGGTTTCGAAGAAGTTTTTCTCCTTGCGCAGGTCCATGATTTCGCTCATCCACGGGAAGGGGTTGTTCACGCCCTTGAACTGTTCCGGCAGGCCCAGCTGGGCCAGGCGGCGGTTGGCGATGAACTGCAGGTACTCTTCCATCATGGCGGCGTTCATGCCGAGTACGCCGCGTGGCATGGTGTCGCGGGCGTACTGGATTTCCAGCTCGGTGCCTTCCAGAATCATCTGGGTGGCTTTGTCGCGCATGGCCTGATCCCACAGGTGTGGATTTTCCAGTTTGATCTGGTTGATCACATCTACGCCGAAGTTCACGTGCATGGATTCGTCACGCAGGATGTACTGGAACTGCTCGGCGACACCGGTCATCTTGTTGCGCCGACCCATGGACAGGATCTGGGTGAAGCCACAGTAGAAGAAGATGCCTTCCAGTACGCAGTAGAACGCGATCAGGTTTTCCAGCAAGGCCTTGTCGGTTTCCACGGTGCCGGTGGTGAATTCC
>NZ_LWFX01000994.1:0-1381 GCF_001635175.1 Alcanivorax sp. HI0083
AGCCAGATCTGATGGGTATACTTGCGAATGTCTCGTGAAGCCCCGGTAAGGGCTTTCAGCGGGTTTTGACGCCCGTCTTTTTCGTTCTGGTTCTGTTCTTGGTCGGACATGGTCCAAACTCCCGAAGGCAATTCCACGAGCGAATGCAGCGGGAAAACAACACACAAGCATCATTAGCGCGCGGGACAAATTATAGGGGGGTGGTGACGCCAGCCAGCCGGCGCATTGTCAAACAATCATTCAAGAATAGTCAAGAATCGTTCCCTGCCGTGCCAACTGCTCAAAATCCGGGCAATCGGCATTATTCGTCAGCATCATCCTTGTCCATGGGGCCCTGCCGGCGGCCGCTGATCAAGCCAACGCCACGGGCCAGATCCCGGGCCCTTTCACGGATGACTTCTCGTGAGCGGCCGGTCAACAGATCCATAAAACGCTGCCGTAACCGTTCTTCAAGTTGTGCGGCGCCCTCTTCAAGACGCCTGTCTACCTTGCGCTCAAGCCGGGGCCCCAACCAAAAGTGGCCGATAAGCCCCAGAAGAATCAGGGTAAGCAGCGAAGCCCCCACCGCCGCCGCAAACAGCAACCACCCAAGGGTGGCCATGTCTATCTGCAGCACCTGCACTCAACTGGCTCCAAACATGAACACAAGTTGAAAGACACCGGCCATGGCGCCAAGGAAGCCCCCCACCACAATCAGGATCCATTCGTCTTCCTGAAAGGCGGGGCGCAACAAATCCTGAAACTCATCGGAACTCAGGGCCTGCATACGCTCGGACATAAGCCGCTCGACAATCTGCCCTCGCTCCTTGTTGAACCCCTGGTCTTCAAAGGGCTCCACCGCCAGATCCACCGCTTTCTCTTCCACCGCCTTCTTCAGGTCAGCGTACCCTTCCGGACCGACCGTGAGCTGGGCCGCAGTACGCACCACGCCACCATTAAGCAGCGGTTTTAAATGGCGCTTGATCAACGCTTTGGTGCGGTCGCCCCGCGGCCCGTTCACCACCTGATACATGATATTGCGCAGGGTAATAACCTGATCCGTGGATAGCCGGGCAAAGGATTCCGCCACATCCTTCTGCCGTTTCAGGAATAACCCCTGAATTCGGAATGGTCCCACCTTGATGGGGTTCAGTGGGCGGAAAATCAGGTTCAGCGCCAGCCAGTTGGTGGCAATCCCGACAATAAAGCCGAACAGCGGCAACACCCAGTTTTCAGGCATAAAGATAAAGACGGGAACCTGAATCAAGCCGAACAGAAAACCGAAATACAGGCCGGAGTTGGTCACAAAACGAAATTCGGGGTCACCGACTTCACGGAACATCTGCACCATGAGCTGCTTGTCTTCGCTCATCTGGGTGACAACCATGTGTTTCATGTCCAC
>NZ_LWFX01000995.1:0-2342 GCF_001635175.1 Alcanivorax sp. HI0083
GAACAACTGGAATTTCTGGATGAGAGTGTGGGCCTGGAAAAGCTGACCCTGAGCAAAGACCACCACGGCAAACGCCGCATTACCCGCATTTACCGGTTTGAATTCACCGTCACCGGTGGAGAGCGTTACGAAGGGCGCACCGTGGTGCAGGGCGGCATCACCCAACGGGTAGAATTACCGCCCCACCGTTACACGCCGCCGCCGGAAGAATTGCACTGACAGGCAAGGCCTGGCCTCAAGTTTCGTAAGCGGCCTTGCTGCCATCAAAATTCACCATCCAGGGAATGCCGAAGCGGTCGTTACACATCCCAAAGCGTTCCGCCCAGGGCGTTTCTTCCATGGGCATTTTAATTTCGCCCCCTTCCGCCAGCGCCGCAAACAGGGTTTCCGCCTCTTTCACACTATCAGCCTGCACACTCAGCGTGGTCCCCTGGGCTTTTTCAAAATACTCTGGCGGGCAATCAGACCCCATCAGCACAATCCCATCACCCTGCAGACAAACATGACAGATATGGTGATGGGATTCCTTTGGCACCTCGTCCGCCATGGGCGACTCGCCCATGGTCAGCTGGAATACGATATCCGCGCCCAGGCAGTCGGCGTAGAACGCGAACGCCTCACGGCAGGTGCCCGGAAAATTCAGATAGGGGTTCAGACGAATCTTGGACATGGCATCTCTCCTTAGAATGAAATTAGCTTTCCCTGACTAGTCGAATGTCATAGCCGCTTTTCGACAGACCACCCTGTTCTTGTAGGAGCGTCGCTGGCGGCGCGCTAACGACCTTATGGGATCGCGCCGCCAGCGACGCTCCTACGGGAAGGGCTACTTCACCCGCTGCTTTTCCAGCTTGCGGGCCAGGGTGCGGCGGTGCATCCCCAGGCGCCGGGCGGTTTCGGAGATATTAAACCCGGTTTCTGCCAGGGTTTCGTGGATGCGTTCCCACTCCAGGGTTTTCAAATCGGTGGCGCGCGCGGTAAGAGACACGTCAGTATTACCTTCCGCGCGGTTGAAGGCATCTTCTATGTCATCGGTGTTGGATGGTTTGGCCAGGTAATGACACGCCCCCAACTTCACCGCTTCCACGGCAGTGGCAATGCTGGCGTAACCGGTCAGCACCACGATCAGCATGTCTTCATCGTGCTCATGCAGGGTCTGCACACAGGCCAGCCCGGACGAATCCCCCTTGAGCTTCAGATCGACCACGGCAAAACCGGGCTCATGGCTTTCCAGCAGAACCTGCATCGATTCCAGACTATCCGCATGAATCACCCGATAACCACGCCGTTCAAACGAACGGGTCAGGGTACGGGCAAAGGCTTCATCATCTTCGACAATCAGTAGCAGCCTTTCAGACTGCTGTTCATCAGACACCGTTGGCTCCTCCTTTTTCCTGCTCCAGCGCGACCACGGACAGCGGCAGAGACAGGGTCACCAGGGCGCCCCCCTCTGGCGAGTTACTCGCCCTCAGGTTGCCACCTAATGTACGCAGTACATTCATCACCAGAAACAATCCAAGACCGCTGCCCGGCCGCCCCTTGCTGGACTGATAAGGCCGTCCCAGATTATCGAGCATCGACTGCGGAAAACCCGGCCCTCGATCTGTCACGGACACCAACAAGGTTTCTTCTTCGCGGTGCACATCCAGGCTCACCCAATTAGGTGAGGCCTCCAGGGCATTATCCAATACGTTGTGAATACTCTGCCTGAGTGCAGAGTCCGACACGATGCTCAGATCCTCACCAAAATCATTGCTATAGACAAAGCCCTTCACCGGCCGGGTTTCACGCCACTCGTCGACCAGATCATCGAGGAACTCGCGTACCGAGGTTTCCTCCGACGATTCCCCGCGAGCCTCGCCCGCCGATAACAGAATACCGCTGACAATGGACTTGCAACGCAATACCTGTGTCTGCATTTCGGCAATTTCCTGGGCCATGTCCCCGTCACTCTTGAACGGTTCCATATGTTTCCAGTCACCCAGAATCACCGACAGGGTCGCCAGCGGCGTACCCAGCTCATGGGCTGCGCCGGAGGCCAGCAGCCCCATGCGCACAATGTGCTCTTCTTCCGCCGCCCGCTGGCGCAACTCCGCCAGGTGTTCATCGCGTTGCCGGCGGTTGCGGGTAATGCGATTGATAAAGATCACCAGCAAACCACCATTGAGCACAAAGCAGATCATCATCCCTTCGATGTAGAGACTGAACAGCCCCTCGGAGTGATCCAGTGGCATGGGTAGCGGATGGCCGTACCAGGCCAGCCAACCAAAACACAGGGTGGTGGTAATCAGAATGACCCAGGTAGACCAGACCTCCAGCAACACCGCCCCCAGAATCACCTGCAA
>NZ_LWFX01000996.1:0-5515 GCF_001635175.1 Alcanivorax sp. HI0083
CATTGCCCGGCATAACGTGATTCCCTGGGTCACCAACCCGGCGCTGGACATGATGGGCGTGGGGGAGCTGGAAATCCTGCCCCGCCAGGTGCTGCTGGTATACGGCGGCAGCGAGGAGCGCACCTGGGAATTGACCGATGCGGTGCGCTACGGGCTGATGCCCCTGCAGTTTCAGGGCCTGGTGCCGGATATTCGTGCGGTGGATGCGCCCATGCCGGCGGGCACGCTGGCCGGCCGTTATGCGGGCATTGTTATCTGGCTGGAAGATTCGGAAGTCGCCAGCGATGGCTTTGAAGACTGGCTGGCACAACAGAAAGAGGCCGGCGTGCCCATCCTGATGCTGGGTTATCCCGCCATTGACCCGCAGGGCCCCCATGCCCGGGACTTCGGTTTTGAGTCGCGCAACACGCCGGCAAGCCCGCCACAGATTGTCTCTCAGCACCCGGACATGGGGTTTGAAGTTACCTTACCGAAACTGCTGGAGTTGTCTGCGCCGGTGGATAACGACAACGCCACCCCCTGGTTAAAATTACGTAGTGAAAATCAGACCTTTACTCCGGTGGCGGTAACGCCCTGGGGCGGCTACGCCTTTCAGCCTTTCCTGATTCGTGCCGCACTACCAGGGGTGAAGACCGGCGGCGGGGATCGCTGGGTGCTTAATCCGCTCACCTTCACTCGTGACGCCCTGCAATTGCCCGACATGCCGATTCCTGACGTGACCACCGAAAATGGCCGGCGACTGTTGTTTGCGCACATGGACGGCGATGGCTTCCCCAGCCTGGCGGAAGTGGAAGGGTACCGGGGGAAAGCGGATGCCCTGGTGCTACTGGATGAAATTCTCGAGAAGTTTGATATCCCCACCACCATTTCCGTGATTGAAGGGGAAGTGTCCAGCGAGGGGTTGTATCCAAAAATGGCGCCGGAGCTGCAGCGTATTGCCCGTGCCATGTTTGCCCTGCCCCATGTGGAAGCGGCAACACACACTTACTCGCATCCTTTTTTTTGGTACGACGCCCAGGCAAACCCCGGGGAACTGTACGGGCCGGAAGGGCAGCTGCGACTGCCGCTGCCGGACTACCGCATGGACCCGGTGCGCGAAGTGGTGGGCTCGGCAAACTATATCGAACGCGAGCTGTTGCCGCCGGGCAAGAAGACCCGCATGGTGCTGTGGAGTGGAGACACCATTCCCACACCGGAAGCGCTGAAAGCGGCCCGTGAGGGCGGCCTGTTGAACATGAATGGCAGCGATACGATCATCACCAACAGTGCCCCCACCTGGACGCTGGTGAAGGGCATTGGTATCCCGAAAGGGGATGAATACCAGGTCTACGCGCCCAACCAGAATGAAAATATTTATACCAATGAGTGGACCGGGCCTTTCTATGGCTTTGAGCGGGTTATCGAAACCTTCAAGCTGACCGAAACGCCCCATCGTTTTAAACCGGTGGATATTTACTACCACACCTATATCGCCAGCAAGAATGCCTCACTGGAGTCCCTGCGACGGGTGTATCAATGGGCCAGTGAGCAGCCGTATTTTCCGCTGTTCGCGTCGGACTACAGTCGCAAGGTGCTGGATTTCAACGATATGGTGATTGGCCGCCGGGGTGATCAATGGTGGATTCAGGGCAACGGCCAGCTACGTACGTTACGGCTGCCGGACGGGCTGGCGCTTCCCGCGTTGGCACAAAGCAGCGGTGTGGCCGGCTACCGTGAAGACAAGCCCGGGCGTTATGTGCATTTGAGCGGTGCGAACGCCCATTGGCGAGGTCAGGCATCCAGCGACCAGGACAGCAGGGTGCCGTATTTGCAGCAGGCAAATGGTCGGCTAACGGCCTTTTCCCGCGACGGACGAAACCTGCGTTTTTCCCTGAAAGCCATGGCGCCACTGGACTTTACCCTGGGCAATGCCCGGGGCTGCACCTTGTCTCATCAGGGAACAACACTCAAACCTGCCGGCAGGGAAGGCCGGTTATATCACTACAGGAGTGCGGCGCGTGGGCTCAATGAGCTACGGCTACAATGTCCGCACTGAACGGCTGCGGGTTGTTGGGCTACCGGAATTATTCGCCTTTCTGATTCTTATCGGCGTGGTGTGCTGGATGCTGTTCCCGCGGGACTTGTCCTCATCCCTGCGTACTGCGCGTCTGGACGCGGTGACATTCAGCTATATGCAAGCCTGGCTGAAAGCCAAACCGGATGACCATGAGCTACGTTTGTTGATGGCACGGGAGTTGATTCTGCAAGGTAACTTTGTGGCGGCGGATGACCAGCTGCAAATCGTGGCTGCTGATACCAATGGCCGCTATGACACCCAGATCGCCTGGCTGGAATTGCGCCGGGATTTTACCCGTTTGATGGCCATAGACGCCGACAATCGCCGTGGCACCATGCTTGAACATGAAACCCTGACCCGTTTGCGCGCGATTGACTGGGCCGCCCTGAACAGTGAAAAACGCATCCGCTTCGCTGACATGGCCCTGGCCATGGGTAGCGTGGACCTGGCGGTGCAAGCCTATCGCCGGTTGGCGGATAGTGCGGCCAACCCCAGCCAGTGGCACGTCAAGGCGGCAAAAGTGCTGCTCGCCCACGGGCGCTATTCCGAGTCTGCGGATGCCTACATTGCGGCCATGGACGCACGCGGCAATTACACGGTGCGCAAGCGCTATTTCCTGGCTGCACTCAACGCGCTGCAAGCGGGCAGCCTGCATGACAAGGCGCTGCGTTTAGCTCAGGCCCGTGAGCGCGCTTTCTATCACGACAAGGCCGTGTTGTATCGCTTGATGACCCTGGCCCAGGCGGGCGGCAACATGCCGGTGGCCGAGCACTACGCGGTGTTGTTGCTAAGCTTGCCGTCCGTGGAGGGTAGCCGATGACCCGCCGCCCGCGGATACGACAATGGCTCCATGCGGCGATCTTCCCCCTCGCACTGTTGTCTGCCGTGCCGCTTGCCCATGCGGACACGCCGGCGCCCTATGTGGAGCGCTACTACGACCGCAGCTACCAGGTGTTCGTGGGGTCGGGGAACCTGGTTCGGGCCAGGCAGGTGGCCGAGAACGCCCTTTACTGGCGCCCGGATGATGAACGCTGGTGGCGTCGGCTGGCGGAGATATCCCGTTGGCAGGGGGATCCGGAAACCTCGCTGAAAGCCTGGCGACAGGTGGCCTTGCGCAGTAATGATCCGGAGGCCTGGAAGCAGGTGCTGGTGTTGGCACCGCTGACTTACAGCAACCGCCTCGCGCTGCGGGCCAACAAGGCGCTGTTGAGCGCCTCTCCCTACGATGCCGACATCATTGCCACCATCAGCCAGCAGTATGAGCTGCTGGGCCAACCGGATGAGGGCCTGCGCTTCTTCGCAGACTGGCGCCGGCGTTATCCCAGCAAGGCCGCATTGCGCGAAATGCAGCGGCTCGCCCTGAACCAGGGTGAGGATGTGCGGGCTGCGCGCTACTCCCGCGAATACATGGACCGCTTTGGCCCGGAGGAAGCCATGGCGGCCCAGGCGGCAGACCTGTTCTGGCTGGATGGCCAGCGCGAAAAAGCCCTGCAGGACCTGGACCGTGATGCCAGTGAATTGGCCTATTCGCCGGCACTGTCCCGGCGCATTGCGGTGATGGCCGCAGAGTTGGGCGAGTGGGATCTGGCGCTGGATCGTTACCAGCAATTGGTGGATCACGACGACGACCAGATTACCGATTTGTACCAATACATCACGCTGGCCCGTTATTACCGCCCGGATCGGGTGGCATCACTGATGGGTCGGGCCTGGCAGAAGAACCGCAATCCGCAATTTGCCCTGGGGGCGCTCTACCAGCTGAACGATCGCCGCGATGATGAGGCTATTGATGCTTTCCTGGCAGGGTTGAGTGAAGAGCAGTGGCAAACGCTGATGCAGACTCCGGAATTTCTGCGCTTCTACGCCAACCTGCAATTGCGTCGCGGTGACACGCAAGCCGCGCAGCACTGGCTGCAGAAAGCGTTAGCTTTGAACGCCAATGACCGGGAAACCCGGATCAGCTGGATGTGGCTACTGGTTGCCACCGGCCAGGACCGGGAGCTGCGACAAGCTCTGGTCACCTGGGAAGATGTGATCCGCAGTGACCGGCGCTACTGGGAAGTGCTGTCGGCGTCACACATGGCATTGGGCAATGCGGAACAGGCCCTGCGCTATGAAACCGAATTGCTGAAAACCGCACCCCGGAACTGGGAGCGCCAGTGGTATTACGCCCAGGCGTTGATTGCCGCCGGTCGAAACGGGCAGGCCTGGCCGGTGCTGCGGCACCTCAAGGAACAATTGCCCTTGACGGTGGAGCCGCAAAAGCAGGCCATTTACCGGGACATGCAATTGACGCTGAGTCTGTTGTTTGACGATGGCGATACCTCACTGAAGCTGGCCCGGGCACAAACGCAAGGCATGGACAGTGATCCAGTGGCCCGGGCCGAGTGGTTGGCGCAATGGGCGATCGGGCAGTCAGAGCCCTTGCTGGCCCAGAGTTGGTATTTGCGTAAACAGCAGGCGCAAGGGGCACTCAAAGCCGGCTCGGCACTGGCTTTTGCCCTGGTGCAGGATGATCTGGACGCGGTGGCGCAGATCCGTGAGCAGTATCAGGGCCAGCTTACCCTGTCCGAGCAGCTGGAAGCCCAGGTGCGGCTGGATGAGCCGCGCCGTGCTGCCAGTACCTTCATGGCCATTCAGGCCGGGTCGCCGGAACTGGCC
Organism: Alcanivorax sp. HI0083; assembly: GCF_001635175.1. NCBI lineage: Bacteria > Pseudomonadati > Pseudomonadota > Gammaproteobacteria > Oceanospirillales > Alcanivoracaceae > Alcanivorax > Alcanivorax sp. HI0083. The sequence continues at coordinate 4,718 of NZ_LWFX01000996.1, forward strand.
GGCAGCAATAACCTGCAGGAAAGCCTGCTATTGCCCACGGCCCGCTCGTCACAGTTTCATATTGAACAGCGCCGTTTGGGGGCGCTGGATATTCAGGATCTGCAGTTTGTGCAGTACCAGCCGCTCAGTGATTTCACCCAGCTGTCTGTGAAAGCCCGCCAGCGCAATTTCAGCAGCAATGATGACGAACTGCTGCAAATCAGTGATGACGAGCAGCGGCTGTCGATGGCGCTGGCTTACCAGCGCGAACGGTTCCGCAGCCGCCTGGAGCTGGGCCAGCGCAACCTGTTGGGCAACAGCGAAACCATGGCGGATCTGGAGCTGGGCGCGAACTGGACGCGGTACTGGTCCGGTAGCCTGAATTACCAATGGCGAATGCCGGCGGATGAGTCGTCCCTGCTGATTCTCGGTGCGTCGCGTACCGGTAGCCAGTGGTTGCTGAACTGGACGCCATCCTCTACCTGGCAAAGCAGCGTGGATTGGGCCAACTATGACTATCAGGATCTCAATGACAGTGATCTGGGCAGCGGCAGCATCATTAATGCCCAGAGTACCTGGCGCCCCTGGTTGTCGCGCTTCTCTCCCGGGGTGCGGGTGAGGCATACCCAGGCGGACTTTACCGCCGGCAACGACAGCATGGCCGAAGTACGTGCCTTGCTGCCGCCCGGCGCCCAGACGTTACCGCTGCCGCAGGACTATCACGAATCGGAAGTGGTGTTCCTGCTGGGCCAGCCGGATGTGCATATTCGTCCGCACCGTTTGCAGGGCTGGGCAGAAATTGGTTACAGCCATAACAGC
>NZ_LWFX01000997.1:0-8775 GCF_001635175.1 Alcanivorax sp. HI0083
AACGGGCAACGGGTTTGGCGCCAAGGTGGAAAAGCTTATGCTTTTGGCTCTCCAGGTTCGACTGGATATCGCTCAGGCTCTGACGGCCGGAAAGCTGAGACATGGCCATGCCAATGAATTGATCCCAGCGCGTGGCGGATCTCAGTTTTTGCCCGTGATGATGCTCTTTGGCCAGCCTCTCAAAATCATGTCTCGAAACCGGTTTGAGCAGTTGGTGAAAGGCGGTGTTATGATGTGACAAAGCCTGAACCTCCCTGATCACAATGTTTTCCTCGCAGAATCATTGTAACCAGTTCGGTTCAGGCTTTTTCATTTGTCCCTCAACTGTGGGACAGCAGTGGGCCAATTGGCCGGGCTTTTTTGTGCCGGTCTGCCCGCAACACGGACCTCGACCCTGCTAGCGTCTAGCGCAGATCACCCACCCAACGCAGGCAACCACAGTGATATCTGCGGAAACAGAATCAGAATGAAGGTGGCGATCAGCAGCATAAAGATAAACGGCGGCGTACCCCGAATCACATCCAGATAGGGGCGACGGAACACCGCAATGGCGGTGAAAATATCGCACCCGAACGGCGGCGTGGCGGAACCAATAGCCGCCTGCAGGGTAACGATCACGCCCACGTGAATCGGGTCCAGGTTGGCGGATTCGATCAGCGGCTTGAAGATCGGCACCAGAATCAGGATCACCACGATGGGGTCCACAAACATGCAGCCAATAAAGAATGCCACGGCGATCAGCGCCAGCGCCGCCACCTGATTCTGGCCAATGGATTCAATGGCAGGCCCCAGCAGTTTCTCGGGAATCCCGGCAGTCCCCAAAGTGTGGGAAAACGCCGCGCCAATGGCCACCAGGATAAAGACCACCGCAGTGATCATCCCGGAGGACAACGCCAGCCCCCCCAGGTCCTTCACGCTGACCTTGCGGAAAATCACCACTTCCAGCAGCAAGGCATACGCCACCGCGATGGCCGACGCTTCCACCGCACTGAACAGCCCGCCATAAATACCGCCGACCACCAGAATCGGGAAGCCCAGCGGCAAGATCGCCCCCCGCATGGCCTTGAAGCGTACCCCCCAGCTGGCCCGCTCCTCTGGCTCAATCCCTTTGACCCGGGCGCCAATCCAGCAGTAGACGGAGAACATCAGCAGCACCAGCAGGCCCGGCAGGATACCTGCCAGGAAGAGGTCGCCGATGGAGGTTTTCATCACCACGCCATAAACGATAAACCCAATACTGGGGGGGATCAGCAGCGCGATATCACTGGCATTGATGATTAACGCCAGCGCAAAACTGTCGGAATAGCCCTTGGACAGCAGGCGCGGGCGCATGGGGCCACCCATGGCCACCACCGTGGCCTGGGTGGAACCGGACACCGCGCCAAACACCGCACAGGACGCCGCGGTGGTGATCGGCAAACCGCCGCGCAGATGCCGGGTAAAGGCATCCACCAGGTCCAGCAACCGGTTGGCGGTATGGCCCTTGGTGAGAATATCCGCAGCAAAGATAAACATGGGCACTGCCGCCAACACCCAGCTACCGACACCATTGACCATCCAGGTGATAGCCTGGTCCGGGCCGAAGAAAGTCAGCCCGGTGAACATCATGAACAATGTCCCCACCGCCAGCGGCACCATCATGGGGTACCCCATCATCAGCAACACCAGCATGATCACAGCCAGAATGATTAACACAGCGACAACCCCCTCATTCAGCAGCACTCATAGCAAAAAACCGGCTACGCATCAGCGCTGGCCATCCTGATCATCCACAGCCGCCGCCTCCAGCGGCACCGCTTCATAGCTTTCTTCTTCGTTGAACGACCGCCAGACACCCTTGGATACCGCATTGCGGGTAAAGGTCAGCAGGTACTGGATGCCAGCCATGCTGAACCCCGCAGGCAGTGCCAGGTAGACCAGCCACATGGGCACCTGCAGTGACGCACTCACCCGGCCACGCTCCTGAATATCAAAGACGTACTGACCGGATTTCCAGGCGAAATAAAACATCAGCGTCGCCGTTCCCAGGCAAATCAACATCTGCAGCCCCTTGCGGGCCTTGCCATTGAGCTGTTCATAGATGGCGGACATGCGGATGTGACGGGCGTGGCGGGCCGCGTAGCCCAGCCCCACGAAGGTCAGTACCACGATCAGCATTTTCACCACTTCATAGGTACCGGGAATCCCTTCATCAAACAGGGTCTGCCCCACCACATGGCCACTCATCAACAGGGCCATGGCCAGAATGCAGCCGCCGATAATGACGCGCTCAATCACCCCCAGAGTGCGATCCAGCCAGGAAAGTACGAGAAGAAAGGAATCAATCATCATGGCAACGCCTATAAACACGACGACGAAAAACAGCCCCCGGATTCGGGAACTGGAGAAGTCCTTTGTGACACAAAACATGTGCGATTGTCGAAACTGCGAGCCTTTCACCCTGGCAGGTCGTAAACCCCCGCAGAGCAAGGAATGCAGACGATATAGCCGGTCACAACACCGTCACCGCCCGGTATTTATTTTGACATCTAAATGTTTTATCTCTAAGATAGCCTACCACTTATCGCAAGGGATTACTCGCCATTGCCCTGTTTTGATGGAGATAGAATCTTTACATCTCAAAGGTGATTGCAGACAAACCATGTCTAATTTCGGTCACATTACTTTGTTATCAAGAGAATTTTCGGCAATGGCCAGACACGAAGACGTGCTAATCGCATTACGACAGATCATTCGCGCCACGGACCTCTACTCACGCAAGCTGAGCAAGGTATCCGGCCTGACATCGCCCCAGCTTCTCATCATGCAGGCGATTGCGGCGCACGGTGAGATGACCATGGGGGATCTGGCCAACGAGGTATCACTGAGCCAGGCCACCGTCACCACCATTCTCGACCGTCTGGAAAAGCGGGAGCTACTGGGCCGCAAGCGTGGCGAGCAGGATAAACGCCGTGTTTATGCCCACCTGACCTCCGCCGGCCTGGATATCATCGAGAAGGCCCCCACCCCGCTCCAGGACGAATTCATCGAACGCTTTGACCGCCTTGAGGATTGGGAGCAATCTTTAATTCTTAGCTCCCTGCAGCGGGTTGCGGCAATGATGAATGCCGGCGATATCGACGCCTCGCCGGTACTGGATCTGGGGGCCATTGATCGCGCGCAACCGGCGGTAGAAATGAACAGCCGCCGGGACGCAAACTCTTTCTCCAAAACGGACCATAAGTGAAACCATGTCAGCAGACGATGCGAAAAAAACGGATTCATCCACCGACAAATCGGATGACATCACCTTTCGTAAACCTGAAAGCCAGGACGGTAGCCGGGTTCACAAACTGATCAGCGAGTGCAAGCCTCTGGACGAGAACTCCGTCTACTGTAACTTGCTGCAGTGCACCCACTTTGCCGACACCTCAGTGGCGGCAGAAATGGACGGGGACCTGGTCGGCTTTATTTCCGGCTACATCCCGCCCAAGCAGCAAAATGTCCTGTTTGTCTGGCAGGTAGCGGTGCACGAAAAAGCCCGGGGCAAGGGCCTGGCCAAGCGCATGCTGGCCGAACTGATCGAGCGCGAAGAAAGCACCGATGTTCAGTTCATTGAGACCACCATCACCCCGGACAACGAAGCCTCCTGGGGCATGTTCCGCAGCTTCGCCTACCAGCGCAGCATGCCCACGGAAGAATTTATTCTGTTCGATTCGCGCATTCACTTTGCCGGCGAACATAACGACGAATACCTGCTACGTATCGGCCCGTTCAATCGCGACGACGCGTAAACGCACCCCGAACCAGCAACCCTAATTCAAGCGAGGACCAGGAATCATGAGTACAGAAACCATGGATACAGACATTTTTGAAAGCCACGAATCGGAAGTAATGAGCTATGCACGTAGCTTTCCGGTGGTATTCGATCAGGCCAAAGGCAGCTATCTGTACGACGAAAATGGCAAGGAATACATCGACTTCCTGGCCGGTGCAGGCACCCTGAACTACGGCCACAACAACCCGGTCCTGAAAGAAAAGCTGCTGGAATACATCCAGCGCGACGGCATCGTTCACGGCCTGGACATGCACACCGCTGCCAAACGTGAGTTCATGGATGCCTTCTATGAAACGATTCTGAAGCCGCGCGATATGGATCACGTGATGCAGTTCACCGGCCCCACCGGCACCAACGCGGTGGAAGCGGCATTGAAAATTGCCCGTAACATCAAAGGCCGTGAAAACATCATCAGCTTCACCAACGGCTTCCACGGTGTAAGCCTGGGCGCGTTGGCCGCCACCGGTAACAGCCACCACCGTGGCGTCGCTGGCGTGACCATGGGCGGTGTCACCCCCATGCCGTACGACGGCTATCTGGGTGATGCATTCGACACCACCGAATACCTGGACAAGGTACTGGGCGATTCCTCCAGCGGCGTTGACCATCCTGCGGCCGTCATCGTTGAAACTGTACAGGGCGAAGGCGGCATCAACGCAGCCAGCTTCGACTGGTTGCGCAACCTGGAAAAAGTGTGTCGCAAGCACGACATGCTGCTGATCCTGGATGACATCCAGGCCGGCTGTGGTCGTACCGGCACCTTCTTCAGCTTTGATGACATCGGCATCAGCCCGGACATCATCACCCTATCCAAGTCCCTGAGCGGCTATGGCCTGCCTTTCGCCATGGTGCTACTGAAGCCGGAACTGGATCAGTGGAAACCCGGCGAGCACAACGGCACCTTCCGTGGCCACAACCTGGCTTTCGTAACCGCCGCTGCAGCGCTGAACCACTACTGGCGCGATGACAAATTCGCCAAGGAAGTGCAGAAGAAAGCGGACATCATTACCGACCACTTCCGCGAGATTGCCAACAGCTACGACAGCCACTGGTTCTACCTAAACGGCCGCGGCATGATGCAGGGCCTGGTCGCCCGCGATGGCGAAGTCGCTGGCGAAATCACCAAAGCCTGCTTCAAGCGTCAGCTGGTGATTGAAACCTCCGGCGCCGATGATCAGGTGATCAAGACCCTTTGCCCGCTGACCATCAGCGAAGAGGACCTGGTTCGCGCCCTTGAGATCGTCAAGGAAAGCGTAGAAGAAGTGATGACCGACCGCATCAAGCGCGGCGAAGCTCACTCCGTGGCCAGCATCACTGCCTAACACGGCGGTTCCCGCTCCCCCGCCTCCTTTTTCGCGAGAGTGGGGGAGCGTTATTTCTCCCTCCCCCGATTTTTAGCTCAGGAGTTATCCATGATCGTTCGCACTCTGGCTGAAGCCGAGAAGTCTGACCGCTGTGTCAAAGCCGAAAACGGCAACTGGCAGTCTGTTCGCCTGTCTCTCAAAGAAGACAAGATGGGGCACTCGTTCAACATCACCACCATCTTCAAAGGCACCAAGACCCATATCAAATACGCCAACCACTGGGAATCCGTCTACGTGATTTCCGGTAGCGGCAAGATCGAGACCCTGGATGACGGCAAGGTCTACGACCTGACTCCGGGCACCATCTACCTGCTCGACGAGCACGACGAGCATTACCTCTACGGTGGCGAAAACGAAGACATGGTCGTCGCCTGTGCTTTCACTCCGCCCCTGAGCGGCAAGGAAGTGCACGACGAGAACGGTGTTTACCCGGCAGATGTGGATTAAGAGACGCATCATGCTGCATGCAACAGGCTTGCACGCAAAAAAGGGACGCTTCGGCGTCCCTTTTTTTGCGTGTAGCGTGCTGCATGCTGCATGTTGCTTGCAGCCCCTCTCATTCAAAACGCATATTTCGCCGTGAACTGCACGCGCTTGAGATTGCCGTCGTCCCCATTCTCGATTTCCCGATCGGCATAGATCAGCTCACCGCCGAGAGAGAGTGGTTTCGCGACCTGCCAGATCAGGTTGGCGTGGGCGCTTTGCACCCGTTTGCTGGTGGTCACCGCCACGGTATCGGGGTTATCCGCTTCACTGACCGAGACCGCAAAGTTGGAACGCCAGCGATCACTCCAGTGATGGCGCAACGCCAGCACACCGCTCCATTGATCGATCAGCTCGATACTGCCATCCGCCTCAATCTGGCCTGAGCGGAATGCGTTGAGCGTGGTGTAACGGCCCAGCGCATTACCATAGTTCGCCTGGAAACGAATATCGTCCATGGCGCCCAGCATGACGCGACCAGCAACGGCAAGACCGTAACCGTATTTGTCTTCCTCATAGGGGACGGCGGCCACAGTATCTTGATACTTCAGTTGTCGCCCCATGGCCGACAGGCTCACATTGCCCCAATCACCTACCAAGTTATAGCGGGCAACGACATCCGGAGCACTGTTGTCATCATACTCACTGGGATTGCTATCCCCGCCATACAGAGTCGTAGACGGATTTTCCAAAGCCAGCATGATCGGGCCACTCGTATAGCGAATCTGCGGCTGGCGCTCAAACACCGTTCCCGCCGCACCAACAAAATCCAGCGTTTCCGGTAGCGCACTCACATTGAAAAAAGTGGACCAGGTCTGCCCGAACAACCACTTGTCCCAGGTCAGATAGGCATGGCGAATACGCGGCGAATAGCTGTTACTGATGCGCTCGTCACCAATACCGTTAGTCTGAAAATCAATTTCAATATGCCCTCGCACCATGCCGGCGGAGGTCATGGTTTCACTCTTTAGCCAAAAGCGGCTTTGCTTGGCAATAAAATCCAGCTCTTCCGAGCTTGCCTCTCCCCCAACCGGGATGGTGGACGGCACCATGAAATCGCGCCCGATCGAACCGGCGGCCAGATCGCCATCGCTGTATTTGCTCATCATGGTGTCGGCCTTGATAAAGCCGCCGAAATCGATATGGGTATTACCACTTTTCACCCCATCCATGCGCTCTTCAAGCACAATGATGCGTTCCTCCAGCGTTGTGTCTGCACCGGCAATGCCTGCCTGCGCCAACACCAAGGCGCCGCACAGGTACGTGGCTTTTCTTGCTGTCATGGCCCTGTCCTCTTATTGTCATCAACACGAAAGTGACTCCGATTGACAGCTTGCTGAGCGTTTTGCCAACACTCTATTAGCCATAGGTCGAAGGTGATTAAACACCAGAGGCTCGACGCACAATGCCTGACAAGGAAAACCTGAGTAATGACAAGGTTTCTGCCTACTGAATACCGCACGATGCCCGCATCGCTTCCCACAGAAGCGGGATAAACCTGAAGTCATGCCTTGGCGGTTTTCCTTGTTGCCTGGAGCGGGTTGTATGTTGCACCTCTAATACCAAGGTCTAATTCAGCCCGCCCCCCTGTTTTTGCACACTCTTGGCATTCATTTCTGCTCCACTTTTCTGGTGAGCACTTTTCGAGTGAGGGAAGTCCCATGGAAACGGGCCTGCGTATGCCGGTTAAAGAGGCATTAAAAGACCGCTGCTGGATTGACGGCAATGATTACCATGCGTTGTACCAACAGAGCCTGGATGACAGCGTTGGCTTCTGGCGCCGACAGGCACAGCGGATCGACTGGCAGCACTTCCCCCAACAGATTCGCGACACCCATTTCAGCCCCGCTGATCTGCACATTCGCTGGTTTCATGATGGTGAGCTGAATGCCGCAGAAAACTGTATAGATCGCCACCTGGCCACCAACAGAGACGGCATAGCACTACTGTGGGAACCGGACTCTCCGGACCAGGATCGCCGGCAGATCACCTATCAGCAGTTACACCAACATGTCGGCAAGCTGGCCAACACCCTCAAACAGCAGGGCATTGGCAAAGGTGACCGGGTGATGATTTACATGCCCATGATTCCCGAAGCGGTATTCGCCATGCTCGCCTGCGCCCGCATCGGCGCCATTCATTCGGTGGTGTTCGCCGGCTTTTCTCCGGACGCCCTGGCGGGCCGCATCGCCGATTGCGGTGCCAAAATGGTGATCACCGCAGACGGCGGGCGTCGCGGCGGCAAGATCGTACCGCTAAAAGATAACGTGGATGCGGCCCTGGAACAGGCCGGCACCGACAGCGTCGACAAGGTACTGGTGGTCAACCATGTGGGCTGCGATAGCCACTGGTTTGCGCAACGGGATCTGGATTTTCATGAACAGCTGGCACGCAGTGACGTCGACTGCCCTGCCGAGCCCATGAATGCGGAAGATCCGTTATTCATCCTCTATACCTCCGGCTCCACCGGCCAGCCAAAAGGTGTGCTGCACACCACCGGCGGCTATATGGTCTATGCCTCATTAACCCACCAGCTGGCCTTCGATTATCACCCGGGACAAGTGTACTGGTGCACCGCGGATGTGGGCTGGATTACCGGCCATACCTATCTGGTCTATGGTCCGCTTGCCAACGGCGCCACCTGCGTCATGTTCGAAGGGGTACCCAACTACCCGGACGATCAGCGAGTCGGTGAGATTATTGACCGCTACAATATCGACATTCTTTATACCGCTCCCACCGCCATCCGCGCACTGATGGCCGGCGGCGAGCATTGCTGTGCCAACAGCCGGCGCGACAGTCTGCGCATCCTGGCCACAGCCGGGGAACCCATCAACCCGGCCGCCTGGCACTGGTTCCACGACCAGCTGGGTAACGGCCAGGCGGCTGTGGTCGACACCTGGTGGCAGACAGAAACCGGCGGCATCATGATCTGCCCTCTGCCCGGTGCCATTGAAGCCAAACCCGGTGCTGCCACCTTGCCCTTTTTCGGTGTCCAGCCGGCACTGGTGGATAACGACGGCAAGCTGCTGCACGGCGCTGCAGAGGGCAACCTGGTCATCGCCGATAGCTGGCCCGGCCAGGCCCGCACCTTGTGGGGCGATCACCCGC
>NZ_LWFX01000998.1:0-9453 GCF_001635175.1 Alcanivorax sp. HI0083
CGCTACCCGGTGATTACTGTGGAACGTGAAGCCTTCCCGGACACCGGTTTTTCCGCAGAACTCGCGCAGAGCGATCGTTGTGTGGCGCGCGGCGCCCTGCAAGTGATCCCCGACCGCTTCACCCAGAAAGCGATGCTCGACAAGCTGGGCATTCCCACGGCGCCCTGGGTGACCCTGGACAAGACCGACGACCTGCATGATGCGGTGGCGCAGTTTGGTGGCGTGGTCGTGAAGGCCCGTAGTGGCGGCTATGACGGTCGTGGTACCTGGATTGTGGGCGAGGGCGGCGACCTGTCTGCTGTGCCTGCCGCAGAGTTGGCCGGCAAGGCCATCGTCGAGAAAAAAATTCCGTTCAGCCGCGAACTGTCCATCGTCGGCGCGCGCAGTATCAGCGGCGAAACCCTGTTCTACCCGCTGACCCGCAACTGGCACGTGGACGGCATTCTGCGCCTGAGCCTGGCACCGGCCAACGCCTGTTCTGATCTGCAGAAACCCGCCGAGCAGATGCTCAAGGGCATCATGGAAGAACTGGATTACGCCGGCGTCATGGCGGTGGAGTTCTTCGAAGTGGATGGCCAGCTGATGGTCAACGAGATTGCCCCGCGGGTGCACAACTCTGGCCACTGGACCCACGAAGGCGCGGACTGGTCCCAGTTCGACCTGCATGTCCACGCCCTGGCCGGTGTGCCCCTTCATGCCCTCAACGTCCACGGGCCCTCCGCCATGGTCAACCTGATCGGCACGCCTTTCGAAAACGCCTGGCTGCAACATCCGGGTGTGGTGCACTGGTATGGCAAGAGTGTGCGGCCGGGCCGCAAGGTGGGCCACGCCAATCTGGTCGCCGGTACCCTGGAAGGCCTGCGCGAAGGGCTGGATGTCTGGGCCGATGTGCTGCCTGAAGGCTATCAGGCGGTGCTGGATTCTGAGCTGGATCTGGACTGATTTTGAGTGGCGAGTTGAGCGTTCAAAGTTGAAAAGCGCGGCATTGCCGGGAGCCATCCGAAACCGGCTTTAGCAGCGCCGCAGCACCGGGAAACAATCAAAACTGAAACTAATCGCAGGCGCCGGCGGGCATCCCAGGTATCCTGCACTTTTCAACTTTCAACTTTCAACTTTCAACTTTCAACTTGAAACCCCTCCCCCTTCACGTTTTGCTGGCCGTGCCAGCTTACACTGTCCATAGTGCAAGGCAGGAAAAGGCGGAACGGTTGTGATCATGACACTTTCTCTGGGGCGTTACCGGCGGCTGATCATGTTGGCCATGGTGCTGGCGCTGGTCCTGATTACCGTGGAACTGACGGGCCTGCGTGAGCAGCTGTCGGTGTCGTTCCTGCGCGCGCAACTGGAGGCCAATCCGGTTTCCGGTTTCATTGCCTTTGTGGTGGTCTTCGTGATCGGCAACCTGATTCAGCTGCCCGGCTGGATCTTTCTGGCGGCGGCCATCCTGGCGCTGGGAACGGTGATGGGCGGACTGGCGACCTATGTGGCCGCCTGTGTGTCCTGCCTGGTGACCTATGTGCTGGTGCGCGGTCTCGGCGGCAGTGCCCTGCGGGATATACAGAGCCCCCTCGCCAGGAAGATTCTGGCACGGCTGGACAGCCACCCGGTGCGCAGTGTCGCCTTGCTGCGTTTGTTGTTTCAGACCATGCCGGCGTTGAATTACACGTTGGCGCTCAGCGGGGTGAAGCTACGCCATTACATGCTTGGCACGCTGATTGGCTTGCCGGTGCCGCTGCTGCTTTATTGCATCTTCTTCGACCGAATACTGCTGCTGTTACCGATCGGGTAAGGCCGGACACATGGCCTGCCGCAGGGGCCCGCCTGCAGGCGATCCGAGCCCAAGCGAGGTAAGGATTCCAGAAGCGAGTTTCGAGTAACGAGTTTCGAAAATCTAACAGCGACGACCAGGCCCCGGGGTTGGGGTTTTGCCTTTCGCAACTTGTTACTCGATCCTTGCCTTGCCCAGGCCCGAAGCTGCCCTTTCAATGCCTCAACAGCGCACTCAACGAATCCACCACTTCCGCCCACTCCGCGTCTTCGCGAACCGCCTCGGCGAGAAATCGTGCCTGGGATTCATTCCAGAACGGTGCCTGATGCAGGTGCATGCTGTCGGTGAGTGTGCCGCCATGCTGGTGGATGAAGTCTTCAATATCGGGATCGCTGCTGGCCAGCCCGAGCTGATCAAACAGGGCGTTGAGGTCGTGGGTCGCGGTATCCATATCGCTCTCCCTTATGTTGCGAAAATAAGGTTGCCAGAATAAGTGTTGCGAGATTAACGCAGGCGCACATCTGTCCGCCCACCGTCTGTTCGATGGTGCGCTTTTAAAGCCGCCCTGTCTCCCCTCCTTTCGGAGGGCGGCACCAACAAAAACGCCCGCACAAGGGCGGGCGTGTTGCATGAAGCGTGGTGCGTGGGGTCAGGCAATATCCAGGATGCCGTCCATTTCCACGCCGGCGCCTTTAGGTAGTGCCGCCACGCCGATGGCCGCCCGAGCCGGGTAAGGCTGGGTGAAATGCCGTGCCATTACCTCGTTGACCAGCGCAAAGTGGCTCAGGTCGGTGAGGAAGATATTCAGTTTCACGATGTCCTGCAGGCTGCCGCCTGCGGCTTCGCACACCGCGATCAGGTTGGAAAACACCTGCTCGATCTGCGCCTCCATGTCGCCTTCAACCAGCTCCATGGTTTCCGGCACCAGCGGAATCTGGCCGGACAGATACACGGTGGAGCCTGCCTTGATGGCCTGGGAATAGGTGCCAATGGCTTGCGGAGCCTTGTCGGTGCTGATTACGGAATGGTTGGACATGATGTGTTCTTCGTCAGTTATGCCCCCGGCCACGGCCAGCAGGCGAAAAAAGGGAAGCGGCTATGCTTGCACGGGTTAATACCTGCACGCAATAGCGCGGAGAAACCGCCAAGAGTGCCTTGGCATGTTGCGTGAGGGGTGCTGCGTTTATCAAAGCCGGTGGATGCGGACGATGCTGTCCAGGGTGCGCAGTTTCTTGATGATGCGGGCCAGGTGGATGCGGTCTTTTACCGTCATGGTCACGTTCAGGGTCGTGAGGGTGGGGTCTTTTTCCGCCATATCGATGGTGTCGATGTTGGAGCCCAGTTCCGACACGCTGTTGGCCAGGGTAGCGAGCACGCCGCGCTTGTTGATCAGCTCGATGCGCAGGGCGGCGGTGAATTCCTGCTCTACCTGTTTGTCCCAGCTTAGCGCGATGCATTTTTCCGGCGCATTGCGCATTTCCGCCAGCAGGTTTTTGCAGGTATCACGGTGGACTACGATGCCGCGCCCGGCACTCAGGTGGCCGATGATGGTATCGCCGGGCAGCGGGCAGCAGCACTTGGCGTAGCTAACCATCAGGCCTTCGCTGCCACGAATGGCCAGTGGTCGGCGGTCATCTTCGTGCTGGCGCTCGTCGTCATCGCGAGCGCCGGCCAGCTTGCGCGCCACCAGTGGTGCCAGGCGGTTGCCCATGCCGATATCTTCCAGCAGGTCGTCCAGCTCCACATAGCCGTTGCCGGCCAGCTCGCTGACCACTCGCTCAATGGGCAGATCGTCCAGGCCCATGTCGTAGCTGTGCAGGGCTTTCTCCAGTAGCCGCTGCCCCAGCTCCACGGCATCTTCGCGTTGCTGGTGCTTGAGGAAGTGGCGAATGTTGGTGCGCGCCTTGCCGGTGACCACAAAGTTGAGCCAGGCCGGGTTGGGAGTGGCATTGGGGGCGGTGATGATCTTGACGGTCTGCCCCGATTCCAGTGGCGTGGACAGCGCGGCGAGCTTGCCGTCGATACGGGCGGCCACGCACTTGTTGCCCACCTTGGTGTGCACCGCGTAGGCGAAGTCCACGGCGGTGGCGCCGCCGGGCAGTTCCTTGATGTCGCCCTTGGGGGTGAAGATATAGGCTTCGTCCGGGAACAGGTCCACCTTCACGTTCTCGATAAACTCCATGGAGTTACCGGTCTTCTGTTGCAGTTCCAGCAAGCGCTGCATCCAGCTCTGGGTGCGACTGTGGGTTGGGGTGCCGGGTTCGCCGTCGGATTTGTACAACCAGTGGGCGGCGATGCCGTTGTTGGCCATGGCTTCCATTTCTTCGGTGCGAATCTGCATTTCCAGGGGAATGCCGGAGCGGGCCTTCAGTGTGGTATGCAGGGACTGGTAGCCATTGGCCTTGGGAATGGCAATGTAGTCCTTGAAACGACCGGGGATGGGTGTGAAGTAATTGTGCACGGCCCCCAGTACCCGGTAGCAGGTGTCCACCCGGTCGACGATGATGCGGAAACCGAACACATCCATGATGTCCGCGAACGGTTTGTGCTGTTCTTTCATCTTCGAGTAAATACTGAACAGGTGCTTCTCGCGGCCCAGTACCCGGGCTTCGATGCCTTCTTCTTCCAGGCAGTGTTCCAGGCTGGTCTTGATGGTAGTGAGGATTTCCTTGCGGTTGCCGCGGGCTTTTTTCACCGCCTGGCCTATCAGCCGGGCGCGCATGGGATAGATGGCATGGAAGGCCAGATCTTCGTATTCCACCCGCATGTTGTACATGCCCAATCGAAAGGCGATTGGGGCATACAGTTCCAGTGTCTCGGTGGCAATGCGGCGACGCTTCTCGGCACGCATGACGTGCAGGGTGCGCATGTTATGCAGGCGGTCAGCCAGCTTGATCAGGATGACGCGGATGTCCCGGGTCATGGCCAGCATCATCTTGCGCAGGTTTTCCGCCTGCTGCTCCGCTTTTGATTCGAACTTGATCTGGGCGATCTTGGAAACGCCGTCCACCAGCTCGGCCACCTCTTCGCTGAATTCGTTGGCCAGCTGCTCTTTACTGAACCCGGTGTCCTCGATCACATCGTGCAGCATGGCGGCCATGAGCGAGGCATGGTCCATGTGCATGTCGGTGAGGATGTTGGCCACCGCCAGCGGGTGGGTGATGTACGGATCCCCGGTGCGGCGGTACTGGCCTTCGTGCGCTTGCTCGGCAAAATGGTAGGCGTGTACGACCTGGGCGATCTGGTCATCGTCCAGGTAACTGCGTAACCGTTTTTCCAGATTATGGATGGTGGGCAAAAGGCCTCGTCACGCCCTTGGCGAGTAGCAGGTTCGAAGATGACTCTTAGCTTAGATTTGAGGGCAGGATTTGTCTATGACAAGGAGGATAGGCGCAGACGATTGTTTGGCTGGGAGAAAGCGATACCGGTTGGCAAGCAAGGCGCGAAAAAAGGGGGGGGGGCGCTGGGAAACAGGAGTGAGGGGCAAGTGCCAGATGGCAAAACGCAGAGGCCGGTCGGCCTCTGCGTTTGCGTGTCTTGTTCCCGTCGACCCGTTTGGGGGAGACGGGGCGGGCAATTACTCGCCGAAAGACTGGGTCAGCAGGGCCAGCTCGTCCACGTCGGCGCTGCGATCCGCGATGGGGTTGTCCACGGATTCAGCCGTCACGTGGCCTTCGGCGATTTCACGCAGGGCGACAACGGTGGGTTTGTCGTTTTCCCAGGCTACACGTGGCTCTTTACCGCCGCTCTGCAATTGGTGGGCGCGCTTGCCGGCAACCAGTACCAGCTCAAAGCGGTTATCCAGTTTTTCCAGGCAATCTTCTACGGTAACTCGTGCCATGCTGCTCTCCTGACAAGCTGGCGGGGCCGGTTCGACATGAACCCGCACCGCCTGATAATTCGCAATGAGCGATTTTACGGGCTGAGGGCAGTGCAAGTCCAGTGCCCGCCGCCGAACGGCGGAGCCGGGGCTGGCCCCGACGGGGGCGATCAGCGTGGCGCGAGCAGGTTCTGCAGGGTCGCGGCCTGGCGGGCAGACTGCCGCGCTGTTACCAGCCGGCGAGCCTCGACAACGGCTTCCAGCTCATACAGGGCACGCTGAAAATCGTCGTTGACCACCAGATAGTCGAATTCGCCGTAGTGGCTCATTTCGTCCTGGGCACCGTCCAGACGTTGCTGGATCACCGTTTCGTCGTCGGTTTCGCGGCCCCGCAGGCGGTCGGCCAGAATCTCCAGTGAGGGCGGCAGAATGAAGACGCTGACGGCATCCGGTAGCTGCTTGCGAATCTGGGTGGCGCCTTGCCAGTCGATCTCCAGAATCACATCATCGCCGCCGCGCAGGGTCTGGGCGACCCAGTCGGCACTGGTGCCGTAAAGGTTGCCGAACACTTCCGCATGCTCGAGAAAACGGCCCTGTTCCACCTGACGGACAAAGCTGTCACGGTCGGTGAAATGGTAGTTCACGCCGTCTTCCTCGCCGGGGCGCATGGCGCGGGTGGTGTGCGAGATGGAAATGCGGACCCGGGCAAGCTTGTCGACCAGGGCGGCCACCAGGCTGGTCTTGCCGGCGCCGGACGGGGCGGAAATGATGTACAGCGTGCCTTTGTCGGCCATAAAAAGAATGTCCTGTTCGCGATCCCGGTAAAGCGCGCATTATAGGCGTAAAGACCCGGGTGCGTCATATGCACCCTGACCTGGAGATAACGGACTCGCTATGCAGGACAGCGCGATCAGCGCCACGGTGGATTTTCATCGGGACGGCGTGCAGCACGGATTCCTCAAACTGCCTTACTCCCACGACCAGTCTGCCTGGGGCAATGTGATGATCCCGGTGACGGTGATCCGCAACGGCGAAGGGCCCACCGCACTGCTGACCGGGGGCAATCATGGTGATGAATACGAGGGCATCACCGCCTTGCTCAAGCTGGCCAACCGGCTGCAGCCGCGTGATATCAGCGGCCGTGTCATCATTGTGCCGATGATGAATCACCCGGCGGTGCTGAACGGCACGCGTACTTCACCGCTGGACGGCGGCAACCTGAACCGGGCCTTTCCGGGCAACCCCGCCGGTACCCTCACCGAAAAAATTGCCGATTACTTCACCCGTTATCTGGTGCCGCTGGCCGACGTGGTGCTGGATATGCATTCCGGTGGACGCACGCTGGACCTGTTGCCTTTTGCGGCCACCCATCGCCTCGCCGATGAGGCCTTTGGAGCGCGCTGCCTGGCCGGGGCAGAGGCGTTTGGGGCCCCTTACACCCTGTTTATGGCGGAGCTGGAGGAGGCGGCCCTGTTCGATAGCGTGGTAGAAGCCCAGGGGCGGGTGTTCATTAGCACCGAGCTGCGCGGCGGCGGCACGACTACCCCGGATACCGTGGCGCTGGCAGAGCAGGGCGTGGACAACGTGTTACGCTTTGCCGGCATTCTGCCCGGCGACCCGCTACCGGTGACATCGCAGGCGTTGGAGATCCCCAACGCAGACTATTACCGTGTCAGTGAGCATCGCGGTTTGCTGGAATTTGCGGTGGCGCTGGGTGAGTGGGTGCAGCAGGGTGATGTGCTTGCCCGTGTGCATGCCATCGACCGCACCGGCGAGCCACCGGTAGAGTATCTGGCGCCTTTCAAGGGCATGTTGATTGGTCGCCGTCACCCGGCACGGGTGGACATTGGCGACACCTTTGCCGTGCTGGCGGTGAAGCGTTAACCGGAATCAGGAGAGGGTATGAGTGATGCACAGGGCGATCCACGCCGCCGGCATTCCGCCAAGGTCGTCGACGGTCCAGGCAAGTCGGCGAGCCGGGCCATGTTGCGGGCCGTGGGATTTACCGATGAAGATTTTCGTAAACCTCAGGTGGGCATCGCGTCTACCTGGAGTCAGGTGACGCCCTGCAACAGCCACATTGGTGAGCTGGCCGACAAGGCCTGCCAGGGCGCGGATGCGGCCGGCGGCAAGGGCGTGATTTTCAATACCATTACCATCTCTGACGGGATCGCCAACGGCACCGAAGGGATGAAGTATTCGCTGGTCTCCCGCGAGGTGATTGCCGACTCCATTGAAACCGTGGCCGCCTGCGAAGGGTTTGACGGCCTGGTGACCCTGGGCGGTTGCGACAAAAACATGCCGGGCTGCCTGATGGGCATGGCGCGGCTGAATCGCCCCAGCGTGTTCGTCTACGGCGGCACCATCATGCCCGGTAAGGGCCATACCGATATTGTCTCCGTGTTCGAAGCCATGGGCGCCCATTCCCGGGGCGACATGGATCTGATTGAGCTCAAGCAGATTGAAGAAACCGCCATCCCCGGCCCGGGTTCCTGCGGCGGCATGTACACCGCCAACACCATGGCCTCGGCCATCGAAGCACTGGGCATGAGCCTGCCCGGCAGCTCCGCACAGAACGCGGTGTCCGAAGAAAAGCGGGAAGACTGCGTGCGGGCCGGCGCCGCTGTATTGAAACTGCTGGAAGAGGAGATCAAGCCGTCCGACATCATGACCCGCGCGGCGTTCGAGAATGCCATCACCGTGGTGATTGCCCTGGGCGGCTCCACCAATGCGGTGCTGCACCTGATCGCCATGGCCCGCACCATCGATGTGGCGTTGTCACTGGATGACTTTACCGAGATCGGCAAGCGGGTGCCGGTGCTGGCGGACCTGCGCCCCAGCGGCCACTACATGATGAGCGAACTGGTGGCCATTGGCGGTATTCAGCCGCTGATGAAGATCTTGCTGGAGGCGGGTCTGCTGCACGGCGACTGCCTGACTGTCACCGGCCAAACCCTGACGGAAAACCTGGCCGATGTGGCGCCCTATCCCCTGGATCAGTCGATTATTGCGCCCCTGTCCGAGCCTCTGAAAGCGGAAAGTCACCTGCGCATTCTGTATGGCAACCTGGCCCCGGACGGCGCGGTGGCCAAGATCACCGGCAAGGAAGGCACCCACTTTTCCGGCCCGGCACGGGTGTTCGGTTCGGAAGAAGAAGCCCAGCAACGGATTAACGACGGCACGGTAGTGTCTGGCGACGTGGTAGTGATTCGCTATGAAGGCCCCCGCGGTGGGCCGGGCATGCGTGAAATGCTCACCCCCACCTCCGCCATCATGGGGCGAGGCTTGGGTAATGAGGTGGCGCTGATTACCGATGGCCGCTTCTCCGGCGGCAGCCATGGTTTCGTGGTCGGCCACGTGACCCCGGAAGCCTTCGATGGCGGTCCGCTGGCGCTACTGGAAGACGGCGACCTGATCACCATTGATGCGCAGGAGAACACCCTGGTTGTGGACCTCTCCGATGCAGAGCTGGCACGCCGCCGTGCCAATTGGCAGCAGCCGACGCCACGTTATACCCGTGGGGTGTTGGCCAAGTACGCACGGCTGGTCGGTTCCGCCAGCGAAGGCGCGCTGACGGATCAGGATTGATCAGTCGGGGCGAGCTTCTGCTTTTGCCGACAAAGACAAGCAGATGCTCGCCATCGCCATGGATGTCCCCCATAGCGTTCTGGCACATGGGTGCCATGGTTGAGTCCGACACTCAGCTTCACGTTGCAGGTATCCGGCCGGTGGGCAGCCCAGGGAAACAGCTTGAGGGACAGGTTGATGGCACTCGCATCCAGTGAGTAGAGAGGGTTCTTGAAGCGGAACTTATGGGAGCTGGGGCTATTTCTGCAGCGCTGGAGCAGCTTGTAGAACAGCGCTT
>NZ_LWFX01000999.1:0-1868 GCF_001635175.1 Alcanivorax sp. HI0083
GCGCACGCTGCCGTCGTCATTGGCGGGCGCAAAATCCAGCTCCAGCGGTTCCTGGCCGATGGCATCGGCGTCGGTGCCGTCGATGCGCGCCATGTTGCCGTTGATGGTGACGGTATAGGTGCCACCCAGCGCCTGGCGAAGGTTCACGAAGCTGTTCTTGGGAATGGTAATACGGGTGCCGTCCGGTACCTTGCGGGCCGGAACGTCGCGTTGAACCACTACCGTGCGTTGGTCTGCCATTGTCTTCCCTGGCCGGTGGTTAGACGTCGTCTACCGTAAAACTTTCGCCGCAGCCGCATTCGCCGGTGGCGTTGGGGTTGCGGAACTTGAACAGGCTGTTGACGCCTTCGGTGACGTAGTCGATGACCAGGCCGTTGAGCATGGGCAGCCATTTTTCCGGTACGTAGAGGTTCACGCCGTCGATCTCGAACAGCTTGTCGCCGTCCTTGGGTTCGTCCACGAAGTCCAGGGTGTACATGAACCCGGAGCAGCCGGACTCGTCCAGATCCAGGCGAATACCGGCGGCATTGGCCCGCTGGATTTCACGCAGGGCCTGTTGGTTGGCTGCCTCGGTCAGGTTGAGGGTGACCTGGCCGGGTTGGAATGTCTGAACGGTCATGTGTTACCTACCTTGCATGAAACGCCAGACGCTGAACGCCCGACGTTTGACGCGAAAAAGCCGGATCAGGTGTGCCTGGTGTCACAGGAAGGTTTTGACCTTCTCCAGACCTTCGAACAGGCGATCCACCTCTTCCAGCGTATTATAAATCGAGAATGAGGCCCTGACAGTACCGGGAATACCCAAAGTATCCATCAATGGCATGGTGCAGTGGTGTCCGGTGCGAACGGCGATGCCCTGCTTGTCCAGCAGCATGCCCACATCGGCCGGGTGGCCACCGTCCAGCAAAAAGGACAGTACACTCACCTTGCTGGTGGCGGTGCCGATGATTTTCAAGCTGTCGCATGCGTGTGCGCGCTCGGTGGCGCGGGCCAGCAGGGCGTCTTCGTGGACGGCCAGGGCCGGGCGATCCTGGTGGTTCAGCCACTCAATGGCGGTGGCCAGGCCGATGGCGCCGGCGATGTTGGGCGTGCCCGCTTCGAATTTGTAAGGCAGCTGATTCCAGGTGCTTGCTTCGAAGCTGACGGTTTCAATCATTTCCCCGCCGGTCTGGTAGGGCGGCATGGCTTCCAGCAGTTCGCGGCGGCCATAGAGCACGCCGATACCGGTGGGGCCAAATAGCTTATGCCCGGAAAACGCATAGAAATCCACGTCGAGATCCTGCACGTCCACCGGGAAGTGGGCCACGGCCTGGGCGCCGTCGATCAAGGTGATGGCGCCGGCGGCTTTCGCGCGGGCAACCATCTCTTTCACCGGGTTCAGCGTGCCCAGCGCATTGCTGGCATGGCCAATGGCAAAGATTTTGGTTCTCTCACTGAGCAGCTGCGCAAAGGCGTCCTGATCCAGACTGCAGTCGTCACGCAGCGGAATCACTTTTAGTGTGGCGCCGGTGGCGGCGCAGGCCTGCTGCCAGGGGACGATGTTGGCGTGGTGCTCGCTGGTACCGATCAGCACTTCATCGCCGGGCTGCAGGCGCTCACGGGCCACGCACTGGGCCACAATGTTGATGGACTCGGTGGTGCCCTTGGTCCACAGGATTTCTTCGCGGCTGGCGTTGAGGAAGGTCGCCACGGTTTCGCGGGCGCCTTCGAACTGGCTGGTGGCTTCGTCGCTCAGGTAATGAGCGCCACGGTGCACGTTGGAATTCACCGTGCGGTAGTAGTTATCCAGCGCTTCCAGCACCGCCACCGGTTTCTGGGTGGTGGCGCCGTTATCCAGGTAGACCAGCGGCTTGCCGTTCACCTGTTGG
>NZ_LWFX01001000.1:0-5744 GCF_001635175.1 Alcanivorax sp. HI0083
AAAAACATTAAAACCAGAAATAGAAAAATAAACCAAGAAAACCAAAAAACCAAAAACCAACTTGCGGTCATCCTCAACCATATTATCAATCACCACTACCCCTCCTTGAAAACTCAATCCAAGGAACTCTAAATTTTTTAAAATATTTTCTATCCTTATCGCTAAGCATTGGTGGATCATGGTCACCAACAACAATAACCCTCAAGCCACTCATATGCCTTTCATGTAAAAGCTTCTCAAGATAATAAAAAAACTGATAATGTAATTTTAAATTAGAACAAGCCTTGGATGATGGAAGCACTCCCACGCTGCCACAATCCAATAGGTCCACCGACAGATCCCTGCGATCATACGGAATATGGCTATTAAGTGTCAGCCAATACACAAAAGCAGGACTCTCACCCTGAAAAAAAGCACCAACCTCCTTCATTAACTCTTCATCACAAGCACCTGGGAATGAGTAACATCTCTTTTTCCACTGCTTACTTTCAAAGAAAACTGTTTTATCAAAACCTAATTTCGGATACCATTTTCGACGTCCATACATCGCACCAGCTGCACCATGTATAGCCATGGTGTGATAACCAAGCCGCTCATACATAGCAGGTAAACAACCATTAAATTCGTCTGTCACATCTTTCAAGTTGAAGTGGCGAGCACGAAGCCTACAAAGTTCACGCACCTCCCCCTGAACAGTAACACCTGAGACATTTAATTCCTCTAGCGAAAGGTCAGAAACAACAGAACTATTGAGCAATGGAGACAGAACAGCATTCTGCACTCTTTCATCTGTCACCCCCCAAGATTCACTAACAACCAATAGCACCTTATCACCAACAGACTGAGGGTCATCAAACCAAGACTCTGTAGCACTTGGGACCAAGCCTCTTTCAATAACATCGCCGCTATCTATTGAGAAACCATCAACGAAACTTCCTGAGGAAGCCTCATAAGCCGACACAATCTGACTTTCAATAAAAGCGTCATTAGTTTTTATATAGGTATCCCCAGACGCCCCCAGTAAAAATATTTTTAAAGCATAAAAACCAAGAAGCACATTCACAACAATAACCAGCGCCTCTTTAGATGAGCTTCTGTAAAACCTCCACAGAAGGCCAGCCAAAATAAAAAACATCAGCATGGAAAACAAAAATGCAAGCTGATAAAAAAAAGGAGCAACGCCAATAAAACTTAGCAGGTAGAAAGAGTCCATAACATTAACGATAGGAATGACTTGCCTAACCACTCCTAGCACGTCAAAAAAAAGAAAGGTCACAAAAATCGGGAGAGCCAGCCATCGTGGACAAACAGCCACTATCAACGCCAGCATCGCATAATCAAAATTTATGGTTGGCCTATTCACATCCAGCCACCATGCCAAGACAAGAAAAACAGCATTCGGTATAAAAACGAACAATAGAGCAATAAAAAAATTTTTATGGAGCGACTTCTTCATTAACACAACCACCTCAGTCTTCCATTTCAGAAACTTGACACACCCAGCTCCATAAGAATTTTTTCCATCGGCCCACCAGAGGCTGCATTTTCAGTATCTGAATTTCCAAGCCATACAAAGACTTCATTTTTATCATTGACAACAACCAATCCCGCAGAGCCAGGCATATACCCCTCTTTAACAAAAAAACGCTGTCGCCCCGCGGGAGAATATAAATAAAATGCATATCCATAACAGGATTTTAAGCTCCTATCATCGCACCCTGCATCAAACCCGGAAAGAATGTCTTGGTCCGTTTGATGGATTATATCTTTTATCAAACGAGCATATGCCGAAGCGCTTCCACTCAGCCCTGCAGTAGCAGCGACCGCTTCGTAATCAAAACGTCCTTTGTTATTGACGCCATAGAAATCATTAAACCGGAAGTCCCTTTCCACTTCATCATTTTCCGTCTCATAGCCTACAAACCGCATCCCTCTGTCGCTCAAACCGTAAAGCTGCTCTATTGCCTGCTTATATGGCAGACCTTTTTTATTCGCGACCACTTCTCCAAGCAAGCAATACCCCATATTTGAGTATTCAAATTCCCCTGCTCGTCTTACTGCTCCTGTAGCCATAAATGAAGCCAAATCGTTAGGGCAATCGGGCTTTTCTCGCGTCAAGAAAATCTCGCCCTGAACACCCGATCGATGCCGCAAAAGCTGTGCTATCGTCACGCCCTGCAAATCTGAGTGACCTGGCAGCCCTGCACGGCCTCCTAACTCATCCATTAATCGATCCTGGTAATCAACTTTTCCTTCATTTATCAGCGCAAGGATAGCGGATGCAGTCACAGGCTTGGTCAAACTGCCATAACGAAAGCGCGTATTTTTATCCACCCTTGGAGAAAAAAACATCGCTGAACGCCAGCCTGTCTCACAATGGCTGAGGCCCCCTTTTTTATCGATAAAGGCGACCTGGGTTGCTAGAGCTTTCAATTCATCCACGCCAACCGCACTAATTTCTCCCAACCAAGGCGGAGAATATTCTGAACACTGCTGACTGAGTTTGGCGAATGGGACTTGGAAATTGAACACTTGGCGCATAACGGCATGGCGATCGGTTAACCAGAAATGAAACGGGACAGCCAAGACGAAAAAACCGAGCAAGGAGCAGATGATAATTTTTTTTATGCTATTCATACATTTAAATTCACACAACAACTACTAATATCCAAAGAGCATTACGCAGCTAACTCCACACTTCAGAATAACCAAACACCGTCTTTTCTAAATAACAAAAAAGGCGAACCCCTTCTGAGGCTCGCCTTTAGTCTAAGACAGTAGTTGTCTTATATTAGCTGCCTGCGCCACAACCAGTCGGCTGGTATTTTGCATCAGCAGTAGTAGCACAAGACCAAGCGCCAGCAGCAGTACGCGACCAAGTCAGTGAACTATCAGCCAAAGTAGTAGCTGCGCTGTCACCAAAACCAGCAGCAATAGAGGCCGTGCCATTAGCATCGATAGACACCGTCAGCTCACCTTCTGTATAGGAAGCACCGATCAGGTTGCTACCGGTCCAACCCAGATCACATTCACCAGGAGCAGGAGCACCACTATTCACAGGGGTGACTCGGCCCTCAAGGAGACACGTTTCAACCACAGTTTTCATCGCACCGGTTTCCTGCATTACGCGGGTAACCTGTGATTTAGCGACATAGTTCTGGTACTGCGGGATCGCTACAGCGGCCAGGATACCGATGATGGCAACCACGATCATCAGTTCGATAAGGGTGAAACCCTGTTGCATTTGCTTCTTCATGTTGTTTTCTCCAATCATTGGCAAATCTTGTTATGAGCCCACCCTTGGCGAGCATCTGCCAAGGGATAATGCACAGAGCGGGCCAACTTTTCTTCATGATGAAAAATCATTAGGAAACGGGTCATTTCATGGATATATGGCGGAGCCTGCCTCTATGACCCAACACAGAACGGCCCTGCGACCGGTTACCCAAAGCGTCAGGAGGTGACACTCCGCGTCACTCTTCAACCGGAGATTGACGCCATTTGTCGCCGACTGTCCATTATCTCCCTATCTTGCCTATCCCGCACACAGAATGAAGCAGCAACACCTTGCCCCCCCACAAAAAGTTAATCCCTCTTATCTGGAGAGCGGACTGTGGCGAAGCCAAGCTTTCAGCCGCGCGGAACCAACATCTCAAGGCTGTGCGCAATGAACAACTTTCAACTGACGGCTTTAGGTTCGGGAGTTTCTGAGAAAGTGCCGGCAAGATACTGATTTTGCGACATGTGGTCTTCCCTGTGTCGCCCACAACCGGTATGTTACGAAGAAAGTGTTGGGCAAACCGACCATACTAAGCATAAACAAGCAGGTTGCCATGACTAGCCAAATTGCCTCATTCAGCGGCTTACCCCACCGACTCATTCAGCAGGAACTGCTTACGGCGGAAGACGTCCAGCAGATACAGCAACAAGCTCGTCAGGAAAGGGTAAGCCTGGTCCGTCAGCTGGTGGTCTCGGGGAAATTGTCCGCCAGGGTGGTCGCCAACGCGGTGGCCGAAGAATTCGGTGACCCGATTCTGGACCTTGCCACGTTCCAGAAGGACAGCCTGGCCAAGGACCTGGTCGACCCCAAGCTGATCAACAAGCACCATGTTCTGCCACTCTTCCGGCGGGGCAGCCGCCTTTATGTGGCCGTTTCTGACCCCACCAACCTGCCCGCACTGGAAGAAATCCGCTTCAACACTGGGCTCAACGTAGAAACTATTATCGTTGAGGAAGACAAGCTGACCCAATGGATTGAAGGGCTGGAGTCGGAAGCGGAAGGCAACGCGTTCGAGGACCTGGATGATGGTCTCGACGACCTCAACGTCAGCGCAGCTGAAGAATCCACCGATGAAACCAAGTCCGGAGCTGATGACGCTCCCATTGTACGCTTCGTCAACAAGCTGTTGCTGGATGCCATTAAAGGTGGCGCCTCCGATTTGCACTTTGAACCTTATGAGAAATCCTATCGGGTACGCTTTCGTCAAGACGGCATCCTGCAAACGGTCTCCACCCCCCCCATCAACATTGCCAGCAAGCTTTCTGCTCGTCTGAAGGTCATGTCGCGAATGGATATCTCCGAACGCCGAGTGCCGCAGGACGGCCGCATGAAGCTGAAGATATCCAAAACCCGCTCCATTGATTTCCGGGTAAACACTTGCCCCACCCTGTTCGGGGAGAAGATTGTACTGCGGATTCTTGACCCGGAATCCGCAAAAATGGGGATTGAAGCGCTGGGCTATGAAGACAACCAGAAACAGATGTATCTGGACGCCCTGCACAAACCCCAAGGCATGATACTTGTCACGGGGCCTACCGGTTCCGGGAAGACCGTCTCGCTCTATACCGGGGTGAATATCCTGAACACCCCAGAGCGCAATATTTCTACGGCGGAAGACCCGGTAGAAATCAACCTGGAAGGCGTTAACCAGGTGAACGTCAACCCCAAACAGGGGATGGAGTTCTCCTCTGCCCTTCGCGCTTTCCTGCGCCAGGATCCAGATGTAATTCTGGTAGGTGAGATCCGGGATCTGGAAACAGCGAATATTGCCGTCAAAGCGGCGCAAACCGGGCACTTGGTGCTTTCCACCCTGCATACCAACAGTGCACCGGAAACCCTGACACGCCTACGCAATATGGGGGTACCCTCGTTCAATATTGCCACATCGGTCATTCTGATTATTGCCCAGCGGCTCGCACGGCGACTTTGTGAGCACTGCAAAACAGCTGTGGAAATACCGAAACAATCTCTGCTTGAGATAGGTTTCACGGAAGACGACATCACAACCGGGTTTACTGTTTACGGGCCGCAAGGCTGTGAAAAATGCAAAAACGGGTACAAGGGGCGCGTGGGGGTCTATGAGGTGGTCAAAATCACCGATGGCATTGCCCGCATCATTATGGAAGAAGGGAACTCCATTGAAATTGCCGACCAGTGCCGAAAAGAAGGCTTCAACGACCTTCACCGTTCCGGCTTGATGAAGGCAATACAGGGCGTTACCAGCCTTGAAGAAGTCAACCGTGTGACTAGCGGACACTAAATTATGGCGACAAAAGCAGCAGCACAACAAAAAACCGCAACCTTCGTTTATGAAGGCATAGATCGCAAGGGAACCCGCGTAAAAGGGGAAACCAGCGGCAAAGGGCCCGCCTTGGTGCGCGCCGAACTGCGCAAACAAGGCATCAATGCCAAAAAGGTAGTAAAGAAGCGGGAAATCCAGCTGGGCGGGAAAAAGAAAATCAAG
>NZ_LWFX01001001.1:0-2489 GCF_001635175.1 Alcanivorax sp. HI0083
GTTACTGGGTGATGTATGGCGTGAACAGATTGCTTATCCCATGAACAAAAACGTGGCTCCGGTAGGGGATTTCATGCGGGCACTCTATGCGGATTACAGCGTGCAATACTTGCGTGGAGTCCAGCCCGCCCAGCCGGATCTGGGTAGCTTCAGTGAGCCCATGGCGGCGGCGCCAGCTACCTCAACACAGCGCCCCAGCGTCACCGTTAAAGGCGACCATTTCACTGCGCTGGGGGCCTACGTGCTTCCGGGGCAGCGCGTCAGGATTACCCGCACCGACGATAACGACAGCGTAAGCACCGCCATTCGCATCAACACCCAGCGTACCGGTTCCACCCGGTTATGGAGCGAGTATTCCCGCCCGCGCTTTCTGGCCAGCCCGACCATGTCCATCGCGCCCGGTGAAACCCTGGAGTTGACGTCTCCCTATGGCGGTACTCTGCAGCTGGAGCATCGCAACGCGCCAGTCGCCAGCACGGTCTCGCTACGACTGGAAAATGTGGCGCAGCAACCGTTTCTGCAATACGGCCCGGATATGGCCCAGGAGGCGTTCGCCACGGCGTTGCAGAATAGCGCGTTGACCTGGGCGGAGATCCGCAGCCCCTTTGCCGAAGTGCACTCGCGGCGCGACCGCATGAATGCATCCATCAATGAATCGCGCTATGCCGGAAACAGCCAGGCATTTCTGGATGATCTGTTTGATTATGTGTTGCGTGATGCCTATGCGCTGGCCGGTTTTCAGGGTGAGGGTATTGCCTTGAATCAGGCGGTCGCTCAGCGGTGTAACGCACTGGCTTGGGATTGCACCAGTGCGCAGATTCATGGGCTGCCCAACGTGCTGCACATCAACGTGGACTGGTTTGCACATTGCGGCTCCGGCTGTAGTGGTAACCCCTATGACCAGGCCTGGCCACTGGACCCTTATGGTTGGGGGGAGAGCCATGAGCTGGGGCATAACCTGCAGCGCGATTTGCTGAAAATTCATGGCGGGCGCAGCGGTGAAGTGTCCAATAACCTGTTCCCATTGCATAAAAACTGGCGCCTGCTGCAAGAGCGTGACGTGAACATGAGCCCTGCCCGGCTGGCCTATAAAGGAGCGTTCGATGTTTTGAAGGCCGGTGCGGCCGGTGCAGACCCCTACTCGGTTGCCTACGATGCGATCTGGGCGGATGACCGTTACGCGGCCAATAACGGGCTGCGCATGACATTCTTTGCCCAGCTGCCGCACCTGTGGCGAGAGGTAACCGGCACGGACAGTGAAGGCTGGGATATCATCACGCTGCTGTATCTGGCCGAACGCCAGTTCAGTGACCTGAGCGCAGATGAGTGGATGGCACAACGGGACCATTTCGCCATGGGAACCTTTGCCAGCAAGCCGGACCTGAACGGCAACGAGTTCATGCTGATTCTCGGTAGCTACCTGAGTCAGCGCGACCTGCGGCCACTGTGGGATGTGTGGGGCGTGGACTATGGCGCGGCCACGTCTGCCCAGCTGGATGCCCTGGCCCTGCCTGCGCAAGCACCGGTGATCTGGGTGGGGCCGGACAGTAATGACTGGTCCCAGGTGCAGAAAATCGCGATAAGTGACGACATGGTGTGGCCATTCTGATTCTGCCTGCGTTCACTCTGGCGCGAAGCGCCGTGTTACCATGCGCCTTTTACTGGCGAGTGGCAGCAACATGACCGAGCAGTGCGTAATCCGGCTTCGCAAGAACGAAGAGCGGCGTTTGAAGGCGGGCCATTTGTGGGTATACGCCAACGAAATTGATACCCGTCATACTCCGCTCAAGGATTTGTCCGCCGGGGCTTGCGTGGTGGAAGACAGCCGCGGCAAGCCGCTGGGGCGTGCTTTGCTCAGCCCCCATTCGCTGATTGCCGCGCGTCTGTACAGCCGCGATGTGAAACAGGAATTGTCGCGCAGTTTTTTCAAAAAGCGTATTGAGCAGGCGCTAAGCCTGCGCGAGCAGTTGTTCGATGTTCCCTGTTACCGCCTGATCTTTGGCGAAGCCGATGGCCTGCCTGGCCTGGTGGTGGATCGTTTCCACGATGTGCTGGTGGTGCAAACCGGTTCCGGCGCCATGGAAGCCCATCTGGATGTGATTGTCAGTGCCCTGGATGCGGTGCTGGCCCCGACGCATATCATTGCCAAGAACGAAGCGGCCGCCCGTGAGATCGAAGGGCTGGAGCGTTACACCAAGGCATTGAAAGGCGAGCTGCTGAACGAGGTCAGCCTCACGGAAAACGGCGCAAAATTTGTGGCGCCGTTGGCAGAGGGGCAAAAGACCGGGTGGTTCTACGATCACCGGGCCGCTCGTCAGAAGATACAGGCGTTGGCCAAAGGCGCTCGCGTACTGGATGTGTTCAGTTACTGTGGCGGTTGGGGTGTGCAGGCGGCACTGGCGGGTGCGGAGTCAGTAACCTGTGTGGATGGCTCTGAAATCGCCACGGATTATGTGCATCGCAACGCCGAACTGAATGGTGTCGCTGAC
>NZ_LWFX01001002.1:0-2158 GCF_001635175.1 Alcanivorax sp. HI0083
CACTACCGAGGCTAGGTCACGCCCCCGAACATCGATATACACCCACCCAGACAGTCGGCCATTCTCACTTTTTAACATCGGTGGCCCATCGGTAATCTTGATATCCGCCACGGTTCCGAGGGTAATTTGTTTTCCTTCGGGAGTGACTATGGGCAAATCGCGTAAGCGATGCACCGTGTCGCGCCACTCGCGAGGATATCGAAGGCTGATCGGGTAACGCTCCAGCCCTTCCACTGTCTCACCGATGTTTTCACCACCAATCAAACCACTGACAACCGACTGAATATCCGCGATGTTGAGGCCATACTGAGCCGCAATGCCACGCCGAATATCGATATCCACATAACGACCACCAGTCAACCGTTCAGCCAATGCTGAGGAAACACCGGGTACTTGTTTGGCTACCTGTTCGATTTGACGACTCACCTGGTCAATGATCTCTAGGTCATTACCCGCTACTTTGATGCCAATTGGGCTCTTGATGCCAGTGGCAAGCATGTCGATACGATTGCGTATCGGAGGAATCCAGATATTTGCCAGTCCAGGCACGCGTACAATACGGTCCAGCTCCTCGACAAGCTTCTCCGTTGTCATGCCTTCACGCCATTGGTCCTTGGGTTTGAAACGGATGGTGGTTTCAAACATCGTCAATGGTGCAGGGTCAGTCGCTGTCCGCGCACGCCCCGCCTTGCCGAACACCTGCTCCACCTCAGGCACCGTTTTGATCAACCTATCGGTCTGCTGTAGAAGCTCGGTAGCTTTTTGTGCTGACAAGCCTGGTAAGGCACTTGGCATATACAGCAAATCGCCCTCATCCAGCGGTGGCAAAAATTCACCACCAAGCTGACTTAGCGGCCAAAAGGCGGTAACAAAAACTAAACCGGCAACCAGCAAGGTGGTTTTCGGCCACGCCAAGACTCGCTCTAGTACGGGTTGATAACAACTAATCAAAAAGCGACTGATTGGATTACTTTCCTCGGAAGGTATCTTTCCCCGAATCCAGTACCCCATTAACAGTGGAACCAATGTCACCGATAGGCCGGCTGCCGCCGCCATAGCCCAGGTTTTGGTAAATGCCAGTGGGCCAAATAGCCGCCCTTCCTGTGCTTCCAAGGTAAAGACAGGAATAAACGACAAGGTAATAATTAGCAACGAGAAGAACAGCGCTGGCCCCACTTCGACAGCTGCTTGCTCTATGACTCGCCAATGCGCATTACCAGTCAGAGATTGCCCTGGGTTATCCCGATGCCAAATCTCAATTTTCTTGTGAGCGTTCTCGATTAACACCACTGCTGCATCCACCATAGCGCCGATAGCGATAGCAATGCCGCCAAGCGACATGATATTGGCATTGATGCCCTGGTAACGCATCACAATAAAGGCAGCAAGGATTCCCAGCGGTAGGGAAATGATGGCCACCAGTGACGAACGCAAATGGCCAAGAAACAATACGCACACCAGTGCAACTACAATGAACTCTTCAATCAATTTGTAACTGAGGTTTGTTACCGCTCGATCAATCAGCTCACTTCGATCATAGGTGGTGACGATCTCAACCCCTTCCGGCAAGCTTTCCCGCAGTGTCTCAAGTCGCTCATGCACGGCAGATAGCACGGCGCGGGCGTTCTTGCCTGAACGCAGAATGACGACCCCGCCGACGACTTCCCCTTCACCGTCCAGCTCGGCAATACCACGCCGCATCTCCGGACCAAGGCGAATCTGCGCCACATCTCCAAGCTGTACTGGCACTCCATCAACCAGTTTTAGTGGGATTTTTCGGAAATCCTCGAGTGACTGAAGGTAGCCACTGGAGCGCACCATGAACTCCGCTTCGCCCAGCGTCAGCACTGCTCCCCCGGTTTCCTGGTTAGCTTGTTCTATCGCCTTGCGTACTTGTTGATGACTGATCCCATGGCTGGCGAGTTTGACCGGGTCAGGGACTACCTGATACTCACGTACCATGCCGCCTATGGTTGCCACTTCTGCAACGTCAGGCAGAGTCTGCAGCTCGTATTTTAGAAACCAGTCCTGTATCGAGGTTAGCTGCGATAGATCATGCTGGCCGGTGCGATCGATCAATGCGTACTGATAAATCCAGCCGACACCGGTAGCGTCTGGCCCAAGTGATGGTCGTGCTGTACGCGGCAATTCAGACTGG
>NZ_LWFX01001003.1:0-2999 GCF_001635175.1 Alcanivorax sp. HI0083
AGCACAATACCGGCCCGAAAATTTCTTCCTGGTAAATCGCCATGTTGGCAGTCACATCGGTGAACAGGGTCGGCCCAACCCAGTTGCCCTCCGGCAGCCCCTCCACGGTGCAATCGGAGCCATCCAGCAAACAGGTGGCGCCTTCCTGCTTGCCCTGCTCGATCATTTTCAACACCCGCTGTTTGGCAGCCGGGCTGATCTGCGGGCCATAGGCGGCCTCCGGGTCATTCCAGGCACCGGGACGAATCTGGGCAAACTGGCTGGCCAGCTCATCGATCCAGGCTTTGGAATCGCCCACGAACACTGCCACGCTGATAGCCATGCAACGCTGCCCTGCCGCCCCGCAGGACGACCCAACCAGGCTGCTGACCACCTGCTCCTTATTGGCATCGGGCATGATCACCATGTGGTTCTTGGCGCCGGCAAAACACTGCGCGCGCTTCATGTTGTCGGTGGCCGTGCGGTACACGTGCTGACCCACCGGCACCGAGCCTACGAACGACACCGCCTTGATGTCCGGGTGCGACAGCAGGGTATCCACCTGCTCCTTGCCACCGTGCACCACCTGCAACAGGCCCGGCGCCGCGCCGGCTTCCTGGAACAGCTCCGCCAGACGGTTGGGGGTCATCGGGTCCTGCTCGGAAGGCTTGAGCACAAAGGTGTTACCCGCGGCGATGGCTAGCGGGAACATCCACAGGGGAATCATGGCCGGGAAGTTGAACGGGGTGATCCCCGCACACACGCCCAGCGGCTGGGTCCAAGAATGGGTGTCGATGCTGCGGGCCACGTTTTCCACGGTTTCGCCCATCATCAGCGAGGCGATATTGGCGGCCTGCTCGGCCACTTCGATGCCGCGCCACACGTCCCCTTTGGCATCTTCGAAGGTTTTGCCGGTTTCCTGGCTGAGGATTTCAGCAATTTCGTCGTGATGCTCTTTCAGCAGCGCCTGGTAGCGCAGCATCAACCGGGCTCGCTCGGAGACCGGCACTTCTTTCCAGGTCTGGAAGGCGGCCTTGCCCGCCGCAATGGCCCGCTCCATTTCCTCGGCGGTGGCCGCCGGGGCCTCACACAGGGTTTCCTGGGTGGCCGGGTTGGTTACCGCAATCCACTGGTCAGTCTGGCTGGCAACAAATTCACCGTTAATCAGCAGGGGTAATTGGTGGGCCATCGGGTTCTCCATCCTTTTTCGGGCTTTCGGCTGGGCGCGCCAGCGTAAAGCGTGACTGCTTACAAGCGTTGTCCCTGTTGTAGCACAGCTTTTCTGCCATGCAGATAGCCACTTTTGACCAAGATGGACTATATTGCTGTTTATGGAATACCAGGAACGACCAACCGCCGAGACTTCCCGCTGGCCATTGCCCGACAGCGGCCAACGCACCGTGATCCCCCCGGCGGTGCTGACCAGTGTCCGCGATCATCCGCTTTGTTCTGGCTGCATGCCCCATGGGGTGGGCTTTTATCCGCAGGCCAGCGGGCACCGCATGGCACGCCAGCATCCGGCGGACGACCTGTTGATCTACTGTGTCTCCGGGGCAGGACAGGTGGCTTACGGAGGGCTGAGCCAGCCGGTTGAGGCCGGTGAGCTATTGCTGTTGCCTGCCGGGCTGGCCCATCGCTACTACGCCAACCCGCAGCGCCCCTGGAGCATTTACTGGGTGCATCTGGGCGGGCCTGAAGTGCAGGGATATTTCGACGAAATTGCCGGGCAACACCAGCCAGGCATCCGTAAGGTCCGGGTCGGCGTCCATTCCCGCCTGGCGGAGGATTTTCAGGCGTTGATGGCGGCAGCCACCAGCGCCCAGCCGGAACACCTGATTTACGCGGCCAACCTGCTACGCAGCCTGCTCGCCTACGCGGCCCTGATGCGCCGCCAGCACCAGGTACGCCACGCCACCCTGGATGTGGCACGGGTAAACAGCTACCTGCAAACGGCCATGGACCAACGCCTCAGCCTGGATACACTGATCGCCGCCACCAGCGATTTGTCCCGCTACCATTTTATTCGGGAATACAAACGCCAGACCGGGCAAACCCCCATGCAGGCGTTCCTGCGCATCAAGGTTAGCCATGCCTGCTACCTGCTGGATATCACCGACCAGAGCGTGGCCGCCATCGCGCTGCAGCTGGGCTACGATGATCCATATTATTTTTCCCGGCTGTTCAAGAAAGTGATGCGCGTTTCGCCGCAGCAATACCGCCAGGAAAGAGGAAAAAATTGAGCAGTTTATGAAAATTTCCAGGAAATTTTCATAAATTCAGGGGCGGCTTTCCCAGCTCATGGCGAGTACCTGCGGACTGTTTTCACACTGGAAAACATAGGCGCAACCGCTGTTGCCGAACCAGAAGGGAAGGGTGTCCGTTGAATCCAGCTGCAAAATAAATTTCATCGGCTTTTCGCAACAAGGGCAGGACGGGTAGGCCACCTCTTTTACCCAGTGCGGCCAACCGAGAAATTTGTCGCCCGGACGCGGGGCAGGGCGGTGCGCCTGGAGCAGGGCGACCATGCCATCGGGCATATCATCATCGTTGAGGGCAGCGGTTTCCTGGTGGTCTGGAAAATCCGTTACCCGCTGCCAGCCAGTCAATGATTGCTCGGGGAACGCATCCGGTATGCCCACCGGCAGGGCATCAAAACCACCGGCCTGCTGCCGGGGAATCACTCGTACCAGAGAAGCGTCGGAGAAGGGCAGGTGCGCGTGCCCCAACACTTCACAGTCTTCTTCCCCGTTGGTGCAATAGAACACTTGTAGCACCCCGTCACCGAATGCCGCGCGCCCATCCACCGGGACATCCTGGGAATCCAGCTGCACAAACAGCTGCATGGGCTGGTGGCAATGGCCACAGCAGGGCCAGGATTCACCCTCTTTCAGCAGTGGTAGCCCACCAAATTTGGAGCGTGCCCCCGGCACCGCCGGGCCGACTCGGGGGCGCCAACCAGGGCGGGACAGGGTAGCCAGCTTGTGCTTGATTTCTTCGGGTAACATGACTCGTCCTCGTAC
>NZ_LWFX01001004.1:0-7242 GCF_001635175.1 Alcanivorax sp. HI0083
AAAAAATTATCATCGCGGCTGACGGTTTCACGGCCCAGCAGTTGCTGCCAGATCGTCGCCAGCGTCTGTTCATTATCCGTCTGTGGTGCGTCACCTTCGCTGGCGGTTTGCCACTGCGGCGCCGGCAACGCCTTGCGATCGACTTTGCCTGCCGGGGTCAGCGGCAAGGCTTCCAACACGACCAACTGGCTGGCACCATATAGTCGGGTAAAGATTGGGATAAGTCATCGAGGATAGCGGTAACGTTCAGCGATGGGGCCTCGCTGCGCTCGTTTCGCGGCTCAAGCGCCGCTCCTACAGAGGGGCGTGCGACGATGTAGGCTACCAAGCGATCCCCCGTC
Organism: Alcanivorax sp. HI0083; assembly: GCF_001635175.1. Lineage (NCBI taxonomy): Bacteria > Pseudomonadati > Pseudomonadota > Gammaproteobacteria > Oceanospirillales > Alcanivoracaceae > Alcanivorax > Alcanivorax sp. HI0083. The sequence continues at coordinate 342 of NZ_LWFX01001004.1, forward strand.
GGCGATGGCTGCGCCACCACGGCGGCCTCACGAATCTGTTCATGGCCCAGCAGTTGGCTTTCAATTTCGCCCAGCTCAATACGGAAGCCGCGGATCTTCACCTGCTGATCCACGCGGCCCAGGTATTCCATCACGCCATCGTCCCGGTACTTCACCAGGTCACCGGTGCGGTACATGCGCTCGCCGGGTTCGCCGAAGGGATCCGGCAGAAAGCGTTCGGCGGTCAAGTCCGGGCGCTGATGATAACCCCGGGCCAGGCCCACTTCGTTGCCGATATACAGTTCCCCGGCGACGCCGACCGGCACCCGATTAAGATCCTGATCCAGCACATACAATTTTCTCGGCCCCACGGCGGTGCCGATGGGCGCGTAGGCACTGGTCAGGGAGTCCCCTTCATAGGCGGCCCACAGCATCGGGGTGACCACGGTTTCGGTAGGACCGTAACCGTTGAGAATGCGCTGCGGTTTCAACACCTGCTGCATGCGTTCGAAGGTTTCCCGGGTAAAGGCTTCGCCCCCCAGGGTCCAGGAACGCACTTTCAGTGCGGTTTTTTCCTGTTCGATCCAGTCCAGCAGCGGGCCCATATAGCTGGGCGGAAAACAGGCCACGGTGACGCCTTCGTTTTTCAGCACCTCACAGCATTGTTCCGCGCTCCACAGTTGCTGGTCACGAATCACCACACGGGAACCAAAGGCCAGCGGCACCGTCCAGCGCTCTACGGCGCCATCAAAACTGATGGAGGCGAACTGCAGCTCCACATCATCCGGGGTCATGCCATAGCGTTCACCGATGGTTTGCACATGCATGGAGAGACCGGCATGGGTCAGCGACACGCCTTTGGGTTTGCCGGTGGAACCGGAGGTGTAGATCACATAGGCGAGCTGATCCGGGTGCGGTTCTTCGTTGGGAATGCCGAAAGCAAAACTGTCCAGTGAGAGTGTATCGACAGCAATAGGGCTAACGGTTGCAACACGGGGCAAGGTTTCAATCAAATCTGAAGACGTAAGCAGCAACTTGGCGCCGCTGTCTTCCAGCATGTAGTGCAAGCGTTCGGAGGGATAACCCGGGTCCAGCGGCAAAAAGGCGCCGCCCGCTTTCATCACGGCGATAAAAGCTTCCACCATGGTGACGCCGCGCTCGAAGGACACACCAATCACGCCATCCGGTTTTACACCCTGGGCGATCAGATAACGGGCCAATTGATTGGAACGTGCTTCCAATTCAGCAAACGACACGCGGGTATCCCCGTGCATCAGTGCAATGGCATCGCCCTGTCTCGCAGCCTGCTGTGAAAACAAAGAGACAAAACTATCCGCTTGCCACTGGCCGGCCCCCTGCCCCCAATGCTGCAGCTGCGGTAAATCGGCCTCTGACACAGCGATGGCACCCAGCGTTCGCTGACCCTCGCCGAATGCCGCCAGCACCTGGCTCATGGCCTGCTTCAGTCGCTCGGCAGTGTCTGAATGAAAACGGTCTGCCGCATAGGTCAGCGTCAGCAACAACGCACCGCCATCCCCCTCATGGACATCCAGTGCCAAATCAAACAACGCATGCGGCACACCCTGAGCAAGCGGTGCAATGGTGACGCCGTCGCTCAGATTTCTTGCTGTCGTATCGCGACGCTGATAGTTGAACAACACCTGGAAAAGGGGTGTTTCACCCGGCTCCCGGCGAGGCGACAGGGATGCCACCAGCTGATCAAACGGCAGCGCCTGGTGAGCCTGGGCGTCCAGCATGGTCTGGTGCAGCTGCGCCACCCACTGGCTTACCGTGAGCGCCGCCTGCGGCTGCCCGCGCACCACCAGGGTATTCACGAAGAATCCCACCAGCGCTTCTACTTCGCTGCGTTCGCGGTTAGCCACCGGGACACCCACCGGAATATCACGGCGACCACTCACCGACGCCAGCGCCCACTGCCAGGCCGCCAAAACCACCGTGAACAGGGTGGTGTCGTTTTTCCGCGCCAGCGTCTGCAACGGCCCCTGCAAGTGAGAAGGAACCGTCCATTGCACACTGGCCGCCGTACGCAAGGCGGTCTGTGCCGGGGCACGGTCATGGGCAATCAGTAACGGGGGCTGCGCCCTTTCCTGTTGCTCATGCCCCAGTTGTTGGCGCCAGTACGCCAGTTGTCTGTCACGTTCACCGGCATCCAGCCAGGCCTTTTGCCAAAGCGCGTAATCCGCATACTGAATGGCAAGCTCAGGCAGCGATGCATCACTGAGATACGCTTGCGCCAGATCCGCAAAGAACACATCCATGGACCAGCCATCGGACACCAGATGGTGCATGACCAGCTGCAAGCGCCAGCCTTGATCCGACAGTTGCAGCAACTGCACACGCAATGGCGAATCACTGCCCAGCACAAAGAGCCGGTGAGCATGTTCATCCGCCAGGGTTTGCCGGGCATTGCCATCCAGCATGCGAGCATCGCGCTGTTCAACGATCAGGGAATCAGTGCCAATCTGTTGCAGCCCTTCGCCGCCCTCTTCCACAAAACGGGTACGCAGGCTTTCATGTCGCTGGACCACCGCATCCAGAGCCCGCAGCAACCGCGACACATCCAGTGCCCCGTTCAGTTCAAAGGCGGCGATCAGGTGGTAGGCGGTGTTGTCTGGCTCCAGCTGATGAATGGTCCACAGGCGCTGCTGTGCTGGCGCCAGCGGGATACGATTCGGGCGGTCACCGGCGACAATCGGCAGACGCTCGAAGGGAATGCCCTTTTCCCCCAGCTTCTGTAGAAAAACCGCCTGTTTGGTTTCATCCAGCGCCATAAAGCGCTGCGCCAGTGCCGCCTTGTCCAGGCTCATAGGTCACTCCGGATCATAAATCTTCCAGGTCATCGAGCAGATCGGCCATGGCCGACAGGTCATCCTGCTCCTGCTGTTTGGCATCGCCGTTGTGTTCGTCCACCAGCGCGGCCAGTGCCTGCAAGGTGTCCGCCTCAAATAACGCGCGCAGAGGAACATCCACACTCCAGCGATCGCGCAGCGTGGCAACCACCCGTGTGGCTAACAGCGAGTGCCCACCAAGGGCAAAGAAATTGTCATCCAGCCCCACTGGCGATTGCCCCAACAACTCTTCCCACAACGATGCCAATTGCTGTTCGGTGTCGGTTTGTGGAGCACGGTATTCACGGGCCTGCCATTGCGGTTCCGGCAGGGCCTTGCGGTCCAGCTTGCCGTTGGGTGATAGAGGCAGCACCTCCAGCACCATAAACAGCGAGGGCACCATGTACTCGGGCAACGCCTCAGCGAGAGACTGTCGCCAACCGTCACGGTTATCGCTATCGGCGCTCACATACGCCACCAACTGGTCACCGGCGTCACTGTGATGAGCAACCACAACCGCATCATTCACCTCAGGCAATTGCTTTAGCTGTTGTTCGATTTCACCCAGCTCGATACGCAAGCCCCGGATCTTCACCTGATGATCGAGGCGGCCCAGATAATCAATGGTGCCATCGCCCCGTTGCCGCACCTGATCGCCGGTGCGGTACAGGCGGCTGCCCGGCTCACCGAAAGGATTGGGCAGAAAACGTTCTGCCGTCAGATCCGGGCGGGCAAAATAGCCCCGTGCCAACCCTGTGCCGGCCAGGTACAACTCACCGGGGACACCACGGGGGACCGGGTTGAGGTCCGTATCCAGCACATGCAGCTGAATATTGCTGATCGGTACACCGATGGGCACGGTGTGGCCGCCTTCCGGCTTTTCCTTTTCTTCTCTCTCCAGGGAACGGCACTGCCAGAAACTCACATCAATGGCGGCTTCGGTGGGGCCGTACAGGTTGTGCAGTTCCACATCGTTGCGGCTGGCGAACACGTCTTTCTGCAGCTCCATATCCAGCGCTTCGCCGCTACAGATCAGGCGCTTGAGTTGTGGCAGATGCTGCAGGCCGGTGGCATCCACAAACGCCTTCAACATGGACGGCACAAAGTGCAGCGTGGTGACATCTTCCTCGGCCATGATCTGTTGCAACCATTGCGGATCAGCATGGGCTTGCGGCGGTGCCACCGCCAGCCGTGCGCCCACCATCAATGGCCAGAAAAATTCCCACACCGACACATCAAAACTGAACGGCGTTTTTTGCAGTACACAGTCCGCCGCCTGCAACGGATATTCGTTCTGCATCCACAGCAACCGGTTTTCCAGCGCCGCCTGGGTATTGAGCACGCCCTTGGGTTTGCCGGTGGAGCCGGAGGTGTAAATCACATAGATCGCCTGATCCGGGTGCCACTGCACGGCCGGCGGCGTCACCGGCTGATCACTCACATCCAACTCGTCCAGACACCACATGGGCACCACTTGCGGCCAGCTTTCCAGCAACTCGCTATGGGTCAGCAACAACGCCGGGGACGACGCTTCCAGAATGTAGGCGAGTCGATCCTGCGGGTAGCCCGGGTCCAGCGGCACATAGGCACCGCCGGCGCGGGTGATGGCAAGAATACCGATAACCAGTTCCAGCGACCGGGGCAAGCCGATGGCCACACGCACGTCCTCTTTCACCCCGGCACGGCGTAAACGGTTCGCCAGTTGATTGACCTTGCGCTCCAGCTGCGCATAGCTGAGCTGCTGCTCGCCCATGCTCAGAGCGATGGCATCCGGGGTGCGAGCCGCCTGCTGACTCAGCCGCTTCGGTACCGCGGTAAAATCGCCCCAATCTTTTTCGGTACGATTGAAGTCTTGGCTCGCGGCCACTTCGTTTGCGGTCAGCAGGCTCGCATCAGACAGCCGTTGCTGCGGGTCATCCAGCAACGCGCCCAGCAGAATGGAGAAATGGTCCCGTAACCGTTCGATGGTTTCCGGTTTGAATAATGCAGTGGCATAACCGATAAAGCCCTGCAGCTGTTCATCGTCTTCCAGAATATCCAGCGCCAGTTCGAACTGGGCACCAGCGGCACCGGGATCGAATGGGGTAATCACCGCTTCCGGCCACTGGGGCGCAAAGGTCTGGCTGAGCCGCTGATGATTGAATGCCACCTGGAACAAGGGGTGGCGATCCAGGCTTCTGTCTACTCCCAGCGCCTCCACCAGAATCTCGAACGGCAACGCCTGGCGGCCCTGAGCGGCACCGATAAATTGCTGAGTGGCCGCCACCTGTTGCGCAAACGTCTGCGGCTGATGGTATGACGCCGGGATCACCAGCGTATTGATGAAACAGCCCTGCAGGGTTTCCGTCTCCGCCAACAAACGCCCAGCCACCGGCACCCCGACCCGCACCTGAGGCTGGCCACTGTAGCGATGCAGCAGGGTCTGCCAGACACTGAGCAACAGCGTGGACACGGTGGAGCCCAGCTCGCTGGCTCGCTGCTTCAGCTGCACCAATTGCGCATCACTGATCGGCATGGGCAAGCGCGCGCCGCCGCTTGCCTTGCCCGGCAAACCACCTCGTGGATAATCCGTGGACAAGGCCAATGGCTCGCCACCATCGCCGAGCTGTTCGACCCACCACTGGGTTTGAGCACGGGCCTCGTCACTGTCCAGCCATTGCTGTTGCCAGGCCGCATAATCCGCGTACTGAATCGCTGCGGGGTTCGCCGCCAGCGTCTCGCCCTGATGGGCCCGTTGATACAGTTCGCTCAACTCTGTCAGCAACAGCTGCATGGAAACACCATCACCAATGATGTGATGCTGCACCAACAACAGCTGATAACGCTGCGCCGAGAGTTTCAGCACCTGCACCCGCAGCAAGTCATCCGCTGCCAGGTCGAACGGCCGCGTTAATGCCTCATGCTGGAGCGCCTCATGTTGGTGAGAGCGGGCTACCGCGTCCGCCCCGGTTTCTTCGCTCAGGTCCTGCCACTCAATAGCCACCGTGCCAGCATCGAGAATTCGCTGGTGGGGTTCGCCACCCGCCTCGATAAAACGGGTACGCAGGCCTTCATGATTGGCCACCAGAGTATTCAGCGCTCGTTGCAGAGCATCGCGATGCAGCTCACCGCGCACCTCCAATGCCAGCGGCATATGGTAGGCGCCGTTTTCCGGTTCCAGCTGTTGCACAAACCAGAGCCGACGCTGGGCGGCAGAACAGGGCAAGTCACCGTGGCGCGGCACCGGCTGAATCGCCGGCAGGGCATCCACCGGCTGACACAGCAAGGCACATTGCTTGAGCAATGGCTGCTCAAAAATCCGGTTCAGCGGCAAATCCAGCTGGTGCTGATGGCGCAGCCGGTTAACCATCTGTACCGCCAACAGCGAATGGCCTCCCAGATTGAAAAAGTGATCATCACGGCTGACGCTTTCCAGCCCCAGCAGGGATTGCCAGATTGCCGCCAGCACCATTTCGTTATCGGTTTGCGGCGCCTCGCCGCTACTGCCCGTCTGCCATTGGGGCAAGGGCAATGCCTTGCGATTCACTTTGCCCGCTGGCGTCAGCGGCATGGCTTCCAGGGTGATTAGCTGGCTGGGCACCATATAGTCGGGCAGGGAAATGGCCAGTTCAGAAAGGATAGCGGTAACGTCCAGCGATGGGACCTCGCTACCCTCGGTTCGCGGCTCAAGCGCCGCTCCTACCGAGGAGCGTGTGACGATGTAGGCTACCAAGCGATCTCCGCCCGGTGACGGCTGGGCGAGCACCACCGCTTCACGGACCTGCGGATGGGCGAGCAGGCGGCTTTCAATTTCGCCCAGCTCAATACGGAAGCCGCGAATCTTCACCTGCTGATCCACCCGGCCCAGGTATTCCATTACGCCATCGTCCCGGTACTTCACCAGGTCCCCGGTGCGATACATGCGCTCGCCGGGTTCGCCGAACGGGTCTGGCAGGAAACGCTCCGCCGTCAGGTCCGGGCGCTGATGGTAGCCACGGGCCAGGCCCACTTCGTTGCCGATATACAGTTCCCCGGCGACGCCGACCGGCACCCGGTTAAGATCCTGATCCAGCACATACAACTTTCTCGGCCCC
>NZ_LWFX01001005.1:0-4725 GCF_001635175.1 Alcanivorax sp. HI0083
TGATCGGTATGGCCCACCGCGGCCGTCTGAACGTGCTGGTGAATACCCTGGGCAAGAGCCCGAAAGACCTGTTCGAAGAGTTCGATGGCAAGAGCTTCAATGAAAATGGCTCCGGTGATGTGAAGTATCACCAGGGCTTCTCGTCCAACGTACAAACGTCTGGCGGTGAAGTGCATCTGGCCATGGCCTTCAACCCCTCACACCTGGAGATCGTTTCTCCAGTGGTGGAAGGGTCAGTACGTGCCCGTCAGGATCGTCGTGATGACGAGGGTGGCGAGCAGGTTGTTCCGATTATATTGCACGGTGATGCTGCCTTTGCCGGGCAGGGTGTGGTCATGGAGACATTCCAGATGTCCCAGACCCGGGGTTTCCACACCGGTGGTACCCTGCATGTGATCATCAACAACCAGGTGGGCTTTACCACCAGCCGGCGTGATGACGCCCGCTCCACCGAGTACTGCACCGATGTGGCAAAAATGGTGCAGGCGCCGATCTTCCACGTGAATGCGGATGACCCGGAAGCGGTGTACTTTGTCACCCAGCTTGCGGTGGATTACCGCATGCAGTTCAAGAAAGACGTGGTGATTGATCTGATTTGTTATCGCCGTTCGGGCCATAACGAGGCGGACGAGCCGTCCTCGACCCAGCCGATGATGTACAAAAAGATCAAAAGCCACCCGACCACCCGTACCTTGTATGCCGAACAGCTGATCAACGAAAAAGTGATCAGTGAACAGGAAGCCCAGAAAACCGTGGATGATTACCGTGACATGCTTGACGCCGGTAACCATGTGGTGAAATCCCTGGTGCGTGAGCCGAACAAGGCACTGTTCGTGGACTGGTCTCCCTACATCGGTCATAAGGTTGAAGATGACTGGGATACGTCGTACCCGCTGAAGAAATTGCAGGATCTGGCTACCCGCCTGGAAACACCGCCGGAAGGGGTGGTCGTTCAGCGTCAGGTGAAGAAAATCCTGGAAGACCGCCGCAAAATGACCGCCGGTGCCTTGCCCCTGAACTGGGGTTATGGGGAAACCATGGCCTATGCGACGCTGCTTGATCAGGGGTTTGCCATTCGCTTGACCGGCCAGGACAGTGGTCGCGGCACGTTTTCGCACCGTCACGCGGTGCTGCACAACCAGAAAGACGGTGAGCAATATGTGCCGCTTCAGCACCTCTACGAGGGGCAGCCGCGCTTCGATATCTACGATTCATTGCTCTCTGAAGAAGCGGTGTTGGGGTATGAATATGGCTACGCGACTACCACTCCCAAATCTCTGGTGATCTGGGAAGCCCAGTTTGGTGATTTCGCCAACGGTGCCCAGGTGGTGATTGACCAGTTCATCTCTTCCGGCGAGGCCAAGTGGGGCCGTTTGTGTGGCCTGACCATGCTGCTTCCCCATGGCTATGAAGGGCAGGGCCCGGAGCATTCCTCTGCGCGACTGGAACGCTTCCTGCAACTGTGCGCGGAGCACAACATGCAGGTCTGTGTGCCAAGCACCCCCGGGCAGATTTATCACTTGTTGCGCCGTCAGGCTGTACGGCCACTGCGTAAACCGTTGGTGGTAATGAGCCCGAAGAGCCTGCTACGCCATAAAAAGGCCACATCCGCACTGGAGGATCTGGCCCACGGCACTTTCCATTCAGTACTGGATGACCTGGCTGATCTGGATCGCAAGAAGGTCAACCGCGTGGTCATGTGTTCCGGCAAGGTCTACTACGACTTGCTGGAAAAGCGTGATGGCGATGATCTGAGTGACACGGCGCTGGTGCGGATTGAGCAGTTGTATCCGTTCCCTGAGCAGCGTTTGCAGGAAATTCTCGAGAGCTATCCTAACCTGGAGCATTTGGTCTGGTGTCAGGAAGAGCCCATGAACCAGGGTGCCTGGTATTGCTCTCAGCATCATATGTACCGTGTAGCACAACAAGCTGGCGTGGGGCCTGTGCATTACGCTGGCCGCGATATGGCGGCCGCCCCGGCAGTGGGTTCAATGTCTCTGCACGTGGAACAACAGCAGCGTCTGGTTCAGGACGCCTTCGAGATTAAGTAACAGTTAAGGATTAGGCATGGCGACTGATATCAAAGCCCCGCAGTTCCCGGAATCAGTAGCAGACGGCACCGTAGCCACCTGGCACAAGCAGGAAGGTGAAGCGGTGAAGCGTGACGAGCTGCTGGTGGATATTGAAACCGACAAGGTTGTGCTGGAAGTGGTGGCGCCGGCCGACGGCGTGATCAGCAAGATCATGGCGGCAGAGGGCGAAACCGTAGAAAGCCAACAGGTACTGGGCACCTTCGACGAAGGAGCCAGTGGCAGTGCCGGCAAGAGCGATGACAAGCCCGCAGAGAAAGCCAGTGATGAGGCTTCTGCGGAACAGAAAAATGATGCGAAGTCTGAAGCTGCAGACGACGATGACAGTGCAGGCGATCAGGCTGGCCCGGCGGCCCGCAAGCTGATGAGCGAGCATGGCATCGCAGCAGACCAGGTGAAGGGCTCTGGTCGCGGTGGCCGCATTACCAAGGGTGATGTGGAAAAGGTCATTACGGACAAGGCCGAGAAGCGTGCCAGTCAGCCGGCCCCACAGCAGCCGGCGACTCTGGATGTGCCGGGCGCACCGGGTGAGCGTGAAGAGCGCCGGGTGCCGATGACTCGTCTGCGCAAGCGGATTGCCGAGCGCTTGGTTTCGGCCCAGCAGGATTCGGCCATGTTGACCACCTTCAACGAGGTCAACATGAAACCGATCATGGATATGCGCAAGCATTACCAGCCGGAATTCGAGAAAGCCCATAACGTGCGTCTCGGTTTCATGGGGTTCTTCACCCGTGCCTGTGTGGAAGCGCTGAAACGCTTCCCGGCAGTGAACGCTTCCATCGACGGCGAAGACATCGTCTATCACGGTTACTACGACGTGGGTGTGGCGGTATCTACCGAGCGAGGTCTGGTTGTACCTGTCCTGCGCGATGCGGACCAGAAAGGCCTGGCAGAAGTGGAATCGCAGATCATCGAGTATGGCCAGAAAGCCCAGAAGGGCAAGCTGTCCATTGAAGAGATGACCGGTGGCACCTTCACCATTTCCAATGGTGGGGTGTTTGGATCACTGATTTCCACGCCGATTCTGAACCCGCCACAAACGGCGATTCTGGGCATGCACAAGATTCAGGAGCGCCCCATGGCAGTGGACGGCAAGGTGGAAATCCTGCCGATGATGTATCTGGCCCTGTCCTATGACCATCGCCTGATCGACGGCAAGGAAGCGGTGCAGTTCCTGGTTGCAGTAAAGAACTTTATCGAAGACCCGGCGCGCCTGTTGCTGGATATCTGAATGCACGCCCGCACGCTTCATGCTGGCACGCACACGCGATATGGCGTGCCAGCGTGCTGCGCGAAGCGTGCCAGCGATAGAAGGAATAGAGCATGAGTGACAACTACGACGTCATCATCATTGGTGGTGGTCCCGGTGGTTATGTGGCCGCGATCCGGTGCGCGCAACTGGGGCTAAACACGGCTTGTATCGAAAAGCGGATCAACAAGCAGGATGAGCCAGCTCTGGGCGGCACCTGTCTGAATGTGGGTTGTATTCCGTCCAAGGCGTTGCTGGATTCTTCGTGGAAGTACCACGAGACCGAATCCGCTCTGGCAGACCATGGTATCAAGATCAAGGGGGCAGACCTGGACCTTGAGACCATGCTCAAGCGCAAGGACACCATCGTCAAGAATCTTACCGGTGGTATTGCCCAGCTGTTCAAGGCCAACAAGGTGACCTGGCTGCAGGGTACCGGCCAGCTGAAAAGCGGCAAGCAGGTGGAATTCCAGCCTTTGGATGGCGATACACAGACCTTGCAGGCCGAACACGTGATTCTGGCTGCGGGCTCAGTGCCGGTGGATATTCCGGTGGCATCTGTCGACCAGAAAGTGATTGTGGATTCCACCGGCGCCCTGGACTTTGACAAGGTGCCCAAGCGCCTTGGTGTGATTGGTGCGGGCGTGATCGGCCTGGAGCTGGGCAGTGTCTGGGGTCGTCTGGGCAGTGAGGTTGTCGTGCTGGAGGCGGTGGATGACTTCCTGCCAGCGGTGGACAAGCAGATTGCCAAGGATGCCCAGAAGCAGTTCACCAAACAGGGGCTGGATATTCGCTTGGGCGCCCGCGTGACCGGGTCTGAAGTGAAGAAGGATCAGGTCGTGGTGAACTTCACCGACAAGGATGGCGAACAGGAAGAAACCTTCGATCGCTTGATCGTGGCGGTGGGCCGTCGTCCTTATACCGAAGGCCTGCTTAGCCAGGATGCCGGCGTCAGCCTGGATGAGCGTAATTATATTTACGTGGACAGCCAGTGCCGAACCGATGTCCCCGGCGTTTACGCCATTGGTGACCTGGTGCGTGGCCCGGCGTTGGCCCACAAGGCCATCGAGGAAGGTGTCATGGTGGCGGAAGTGATCATGGGTGAAAGCACCCAGGTGAACTATGACGCCGTTCCCGGGGTGATTTATACCCACCCGGAAGTGGCTTGGGTCGGCAAGACCGAAGAGGAAGTAAAGGATTCCGGTGATGCTTACAAGACCGGAGCCGTGCCCTTCGCTGCCAACGGGCGAGCCATGGCGGCCGGTGAAACCGGTGGCATGGTGAAGTTTGTCGCCGACGAAAAGACAGACCGTATTCTGGGAATGCACGTAGTAGGCCCGCAGGCGTCCGAGCTGATTCAGCAAGGCGTTATCGCCATGGAGTTTG
>NZ_LWFX01001006.1:0-1302 GCF_001635175.1 Alcanivorax sp. HI0083
GTCTGCCTTGTCGAGAATGGTCTTTTCGATGGATCCCATGTCCACGTAAACATTGGTCTCGGGAATCTTGTATTGCCCTGCGTATTTGTCTGCCATTTCACGGGCCTGTTTCATCAGGCCGCTTTGCAAGTCCGTCACATCCATGGGCACATCCGCGCCGTAAGCCAGAGCCAGCGGTTCGATGACATGGATCAGATGGAGCTCGCCGTCATTGCCCGACAGTACGCCCGCAGCGCGGGACAGCACCTGTGCGGATTCGTCGCTGCCATCAATGGCAACCAGGATTTTACGGTAGGGACTGGGCACGGTTCTCTCCCTGAAAACGTGAGGTTTCCTGCAGTATAGCGCGCTTTGCCAGGGTTGCCAGCGGGCTGTTTCACAGATGAGGGTTGCCCTGGCAGGCCTGCCTGTACTACTACTAAAAAAGGAAAACGGGGGCACTTCCTGCTTGACCCGCCTATACCGGCGCTGTCTAAATAGCGCCCATCACGAGCCTTAGACCGGATGTTGAGTACCTGAGAATGGGAAAATCGCTAGTAATTGTGGAGTCGCCTGCCAAGGCCAAGACCATTAACCGCTACCTGGGCGACGACTTCATCGTGAAGTCCAGTGTCGGCCATGTGCGGGATCTGCCGGTCAGTGGCGGCTCCAAAAAGAGCACCCCTCAGGAGCGGGCCAAGGAGGCGGCGTATACCCGTTCCCTGCCCAAAGAAGAGCGGGACGCCTATAAAAAGAAGAAGGCCAAGAAACAGCTGGTTAACCGTATGGGGATCGACCCGGAAAAAGGCTGGGCGGCTCACTATGAGGTGCTCCCCGGCAAGGACAAGGTGGTCGACGAACTCAAGCGCCTGGCTGCGAAAGCCGACCGTATCTATCTGGCAACGGATTTGGACCGCGAAGGGGAGGCGATTGCCTGGCACCTGCGGGAAGTCATTGGCGGAGACGATGACCGGTTTGACCGGGTGGTATTCAACGAAATTACCAAGAAAGCGATTCAGGCGGCGTTCGAAGAACCCGGCAAGCTGGACCTGCACCGGGTGGAAGCCCAGCAGGCCCGACGTTTTCTGGATCGGGTAGTGGGTTTCATGATTTCCCCGCTGTTGTGGGAAAAAATTGCCCGAGGCCTGTCCGCTGGCCGGGTACAGTCGGTGGCCGTGGAGCTGGTGGTGGAGCGCGAGCGTGAAATTCGCGCCTTTATCCCTGAAGAATTCTGGGAGCTGTACAGCGACACCCACAGCGGTGACGGCGAAGCCCTGCGCCTGCAGGTGGCCAAGCATAACGGCCAGGCGTTCCGGCCCAATA
>NZ_LWFX01001007.1:0-5814 GCF_001635175.1 Alcanivorax sp. HI0083
CATTTCCCGCCACTCAACTCGCCAGACACAACAATGCGCTACGGTTCGTAGACGATTTCCACATCGTGATCATCATCGTCGTCGTCATTATCATTCTGGCGAGCACGACGCGACTCCGCCTTGAGCTCCTGCACCTTCTCCCGGGCCTCTTCTTCCAGACGGGCGCGCAGGTCCTGTTGGGCAGCGGCGTAGGCTGGATCCTCCTCCTCAAGACGACGGCGATCCTCAATGGCATTCATCAGGGCGTAAACCAGATCCTCACAGCCCACCCCGGCGGCGGCCGAAACCTTGAACACCGGCCCCTGCCAGCCCAGCTCATCCACAATGGCATCCGCCTGGGCCTGGGCTTCGTCATCAGCCAGCAGGTCGATCTTGTTGAAGACCAGCCAGCGCTCCTGCTCCGCCAGTGCCGGCGAAAACCGGTCCAGCTCATCAGCGATGGCATCAATATGATTGGCCGGGCTGGAACCGTCCATGGGCGCCAGGTCCACCACATGCAACAACAACCGGGTACGCGCCAAATGCTTGAGGAAGCGGATCCCCAGGCCAGCACCGTCCGCCGCCCCTTCGATCAGACCGGGAATGTCCGCCACCACAAAGCTGCGGTAGCGGTCCGCCTTCACCACCCCGAGATTCGGAATCAAGGTGGTAAACGGATAATCCGCCACTTTCGGCTTGGCCGCGGAAATGGCACGAATCAGCGTGCTCTTGCCCGCATTGGGCATACCCAACAGCCCCACATCCGCCAGCACCTTCAGCTCCAGACGCAAGCGCCGGGACTCGCCGGGCTTGCCCTTGGTGGTTTTACGCGGCGCCTGGTTCACACTGCTCTTGAAGTGGATATTGCCCAGCCCGCCACGACCGGCCTGGGCCACCATCACCGGCTTGTCGGTGGCAGTCAGGTCCGCCAGCACCTCTTCCGTATCCAGATCGACCACGGTGGTGCCCACCGGCACATACAGAATGACATCATCAGCGGATTTGCCGGTCATCTGGCGGCCCTTGCCCGGCTCACCATTACGTGCCTTGAAGATACGGTCGTACCGGTAATCCACCAGGGTGTTGATATTGGTATCGGCCTGCACATAAACATGACCGCCGGCACCACCGTCACCGCCGTCCGGCCCGCCAAACTCCACGTATTTCTCGCGACGAAAGCTCAGACAGCCGTCACCGCCCTTTCCGGCATGGACATCAATAGTGGCTTCATCGACAAATTGCATGGGAACAGACTCTCTTTCAGAACGGTGCCATTCTACGGCAATGCATTCATTTTGGGGACAGATACCGCCGGGCAATGCCCCGGCCGCAAATACAAAAAAACCCCGCGGGCGAAGCCTCGCGGGGTTTTTTCTGATCCGTCAGGATCAGGCCACAGGCTCGATTACCACATATTTGCGGCTCAGCGGACCTTTGACTTCGAACTTCACACGACCGGTTTCCTTGGCAAAGATGGTGTGGTCTTTGCCCATGCCGGCGTTTACGCCAGCGTGGAATTTGGTGCCGCGCTGACGAACAATGATTTCGCCTGCACTGACAACCTGGCCGCCATAGCGTTTCACGCCAAGGCGTTTACTTTCCGAATCGCGACCGTTACGAGTACTACCACCGGCTTTTTTATGCGCCATGTCTCAATCCTCTCTACTCAATTTCTGAAAATCAGGTCTTAAGGATCAGCCCTGGATCCCGGTGATTTTCACCGCAGTGTACCACTGACGGTGACCCTGTTGCTTACGGGAATGCTTACGGCGACGGAACTTCACAATCTTGATCTTCTTGTGGCGGCCCTGCTCCAGCACTTCCGCGGTTACCTTGGCGCCATCCAGCATCGGCTGGCCGACTTTCACGTCATCGCCATTGGCAACCAGCAGCACCTGGTCGAAATCAACGGATTCGCCGGTGGCTACTTCAATTTTCTCGATGCGAACAACATCGCCTTCTTCAACGCGATACTGCTTACCACCGGTTTTGATTACTGCGTACATGTGTGTGCTCCAGCACAACTCCACTCAGGCGGGCGATCCACGGCGTCCACAGCACCTTAACAGTGCGGGAAACAGCCACCACCACTTGCAAGCCAGGCAGAGGATGAAATTGGGTCGCGAAGTGTACGCGAAGCAACCAGGACCTACAAGCCTTTCCTGCTCGCCTTGACCCAGTAATCACGGGGGCTGCGGTTTCCTTGACTACCCGCCAGCCACTGCTAGCATTGCCCGCTGTCGCGCCACCCTTTGTCTGGACCTGAATACATGGATTTCAAGGCTATCTATGCCGTCGTCGATGACGACTTCGAGGCGGTGAACCAGTTTATCAGTCACCACCTGGATTCCAACGTCCCCCTGATCCGCGAAGTGGGCGATTACATCATTCAATCCGGCGGCAAGCGGCTACGCCCGCTGATCGCCATTCTTTGCGCCCGGGCCGCCGGCTATCAGGGCGATCGCCACGTGGACGTGGCCGCCATCATCGAGTTTTTGCATACCGCCACCCTGCTCCACGACGACGTGGTGGACGAATCCAACCTGCGCCGCGGGCGCCCCACCGTCAATGCGGTGTGGGGCAACGCCGCCAGCGTGCTGGTGGGCGACTTCCTGATTTCCCGCGCCTTGCAACTGATGGTTGGCCTGCGCCACCCGCGCCTGCTGGACATTTTCTCCCAGAGCACCAACACCATTTCCGAAGGGGAGGTGCTGCAGCTAATCAACGTGCGCGACCCCAACACCAGCGAAGAGAACTACATGCGGGTGATTCACCACAAAACCGCCAAAATGTTCGAATCGGCAGCAGAAACCGGCGCCGTGCTGGGCGCGGACCAGGCCAGCGATCATGTGGACGCCTTTGCCACCTATGGCCGCCACCTGGGCATCGCCTTCCAGTTGATCGACGACGTGCTTGACTATCAGGGTGACGCCAGCGAACTGGGCAAGAATGTGGGCGACGACCTGGCCGAAGGCAAACCCACCCTGCCGCTGATCTACACCATCACCAACGGCTCCCCCGAACAGGCCACCCTGATCAAGGATGCCATTCGCAGCGGCGGGCTGGAGCACCTGGAACAAATCGTTGAAACCGTTCGCGCCAGCGGCGGTCTTCAATATACGGTGGACAAGGCGGCAGAACAGACCCGCATCGCCCTGGAGGCGATCGCTCATGTGCCCGCCTCGCCATACAAGGATGCGCTGTTCCGCCTGGCGGAAGAATCGCTGAAGCGTACCCACTGAGCGTACTGACCAAGGAGTTACCATGCTGCGTGCAGCCCTGATTTTGACCGCAACCACCCTGTTTGCCGGTTGCGCCCTGAGCCCCCAGATGATCAACGTTACCCCCAAGGCAGACGTTGAAGCGGCCAATATCGGCCAGAATCAGCCGGTGCAGGTTATCGCCGTGGATTCCCGTGACCAGAGCGCCTTCGGCACCCGCGGCGGCGTCTACAAGGAAACCGCCCTGGTGCAACCTGCCAACGACGTGAAAGCCGCCATTGAAGACGCCGTGCGCAAGGGGCTGCAAACCCAGGGCTTTAACGCCTTCAACGCCGGTGCCGACGCCACCCGCCTGGAAGTGCGCCTGGAACAGCTGGACTACGTGCCTGAGGAAGGCTCAGTAGTGAATGAAGTCACCCTGTCGCTGACGCTTCTCGCCGAAGCCACCCGCGGTGATGTGGTGCACACCGGCACTTACAAGAGCAGCGTGGTCCACGATCTGCCGCTCACCCCCACCGCCGACCGCAACCAGGCCATGGTCAACGAGATCCTCAGCGGCGCCATCACCCGCATGCTCAACGATCCCGAGATGCAGCGCTTCCTGGCAGGCAACAATACCCCCTGATGCCCGCCAACCGCGTTGTCATCTATTATTGCAGCCAGTGCAACTGGCTGCTGCGTAGCGGCTGGTATGCGCAGGAGCTGCTCGCCACCTTCAGTGATGAACTGGACGAAGTGGCCCTGCAATCGGGCACCGGCGGCGTGTTCTGGATTGAGGCCAACGGACAACCAATCTGGGACAGGAAAAAGGATGGCGGCTTTCCGGAAATCACCGAGCTGAAACGACGGGTACGGGATGCAGTCTGCCCGGAGCGGGCGCTCGGACATATAGATCGCAAGGACATCTGATAACACCACCCCTCCAATCGCGCTGTAGGAGCGTCGCTGGCGGCGCGATAACCAGAGTTTCGAGTTGCGAGAAGCGAGTTTCGAAAGGCAAACCCCAAAACACGGCAAAGCCCGATGATTTTCGCTTCTCGCTTCTCACTTCTCGTAACTCGGGACTGGGCTATTCATTCTCCGGCCGCACCTCCACCTGCGGCTCTTCACTGCCAAACGGCACCGCCACCGTGAACAACAGCGGCTGGCAGCACACCTGGCAATCCTCCACGTACTCCTGCTCTTCCACCGAGGGATCCACCAACACCTCGATGGCCTCCCAGCAATGTGGACACTGAACCGTCACCGGCAACAACCCCGCCATTAACGCCCTCCTGTGGTTACCACATCGTCGGTCAACGCCAACTCGGCAATCCAGGCCGGCTGCTGATTGTCTGGCCAGGGCTCAGGCTGCCCCTGCCCCCACACCGGCCCAGGCCAGCAAGGGTCATCCGCAAAGCGGGCGATGATATGCACATGCAGCTGCGGCACCATGTTCCCCAGCGCACCGATGTTGATCTTGTCTGCGCCGGTTACCTGTTCAAGCTGGCCTGCCAGCGTATTCACCTGTGCCAGCAACGCCTGCTGCTCATCCACAGGCATATGGTGCCACTCGCGCAGTCCGTCCCGCTTGGGGACCACCACAATCCAGGCAAATCGCTGATCGTTCATCCACCGCAACCAGCAAAGCTCTGTTTCTCCCAAAGCCCGGGTGTCGGCAGCAAGACGAGGATGAAGCGAGGCCATAATCTCTCCTTAAGCAATACAACCCATGGCACCACAGACCGGATTCAAGCACCAACCCAGCATCCAGCCTTACGGCTCAGGCGCCACGCTATGGGCGATAATCTGACGGACTACGCGCAGTCCAGCGGCGGAACGCGCGGGCAAAATTCGACGCATCGGAATACCCCAGCGTCATCGCAATTTCGTCCACGGTTTTTTCGGACTGGGTGAGATATTCCACCGCCAGCCCTTTGCGCAGCCCATCCAGCACTTCCTGGTAACTGGTGCCCAGCTGCTGCAGCTTGCGCTTCAGGGTCCGCGATGACATATGCAGCTCGCCGGCCACTTCTTCCACCCCGGGGAAACGGCCACCACCGCCCAGAATGATCCGCCGCACCTGCCCCAGCAACGGCGGCGGCAGCTTGATGCTGGCCATTTCCTGTTCACACTGGTCCGCAGCCATTCTCGCCAGGCGCGGATCCGCAAACTGCAGTGGATACTGCATCCGCTCCACCGGGAAACGCATCTGGTTATAGGCACAATCGAAATACACCGGCACCGGCATCACCGGGCGCATGCGCGCAAAGTAATCGGGTTCCGGGTAGGAAAAACGCAACTCACCAATCACATCCAGCCCGGGCACCAGTTTTTCACCCATGAAATGGAAGCTGGAAAACAGGCTTTCCATGATCAGCGGTGCCAAATCACCCAATGCCAACAGCTCGTTGATCTGCATCACGGCCATGTCGCCATCGGTAAAGGTTTCCAGCTGCACCAGGGTGCTGCGGGTACGGAAATATTTCACCGCCAGCTCCAGCGCCTCTCCCAGAGTGGCACTGCTCATGGCCGCATAGCCAAGAAAACCATGGGACGACAGAGTCATGGACGCACCCAGCTCCCAGCCCAGCCAGGGCTCACCGGATAACGCCATAGCCCGTGTTGCCACCAC
>NZ_LWFX01001008.1:0-16809 GCF_001635175.1 Alcanivorax sp. HI0083
GCTGGCCCGCCACTGGATTCCCCGTATTTATACCGACAACGGCTCGGTGATTGCCCTGGCCAGCTACCTGTTGCTATTCGCTGCCCTGTACCAGGTTTCCGACGCCCTGCAGGTGTGCGCCAATGGCTGCCTGCGCGGGTTTGAAGACACCGGTTGGCCCATGGTAATGACCCTGCTGGCCTACTGGGGTATCGGCCTGCCCATCGGCTACGGCCTGGCGCTGACCCACTGGTGGGTGGACCCCATGGGTCCCGCCGGGTTCTGGATCGGCCTGGTGGCCGGGCTGACCAGTGCTGCCGTCTTCCTGGGCTGGCGTCTGCGCTGGCGCCTCGCTCAGCCACTACCGGCACCGCCGACAAGCTCGCAGGAAGACCTGGCCGCCTGAGCCGGGCGCTCACCTGCCTTACAGTTTTTACACCCTGGCAGCGCTTTCATTGTGTTATTTGCATTTTCTTTGCATTGCTTCTGTAGATAATAACCATTCTCATTTTGGTTAGCTTGCCTCTACATTCCTATGTCTCCACTTTCGATTACCTCCCGCACCCTGGCCGCGGCTTTGGGTGGTTATGGCCTTGCGTCCCTGTCGGCCATGGCCCTGGCCGTTACCCTGCCCATGGCCCGCGACCAGGCCGTGATCATTGGCATCATGGTGGCGTTGCTGTTGTGTAGCGGCGCGGCTATTTGGGCGTTTTCCGCCCGCTCAGCCTGGCGGGCCTGGGCCGGCATTCTCGCCCCTGGCGTGCTGCTGGGTGGGCTGTATCTGTGGGGCCTGCCCGCATGAATAAATCATTTCGCCAATCCATGGCCTGGCTACACACCTGGACCGGCCTGTTACTCGGCTGGTTGCTGGTGGCCATTTTTATTACTGGCACCAGTGCTTATTTTCGGGAAGAAATTACCCTGTGGATGCAGCCGGAAGTGCATGATTCCACCCTGCAACCAGGCACCATCGACATGGCTCTGGCAGCATTGAATGCCAAAGCTCCAGACGCCCGCTCCTGGGACATCAGCCTGCCCGGCCCCCGCCAGACCGCCGCCGAGCTGCGCTGGCAACCGGCCAAACCACCTGAAGACGGAAGACGCCATCGCGGTGAACAGATACTCATGGATGCGGATAGCGGCGAGGTCGTTGCACCACGCGCCACCCGCGGCGGCAATTTTTTCTACCGCTTTCATTTTGAACTGTACGGCATCGACCGCCTGTGGGCGCGGTTGCTGGTCTGCCTGGCAACCATGTTCATGTTGATCGCCATTATCAGCGGGGTGATCACCCACAAGAAAATCTTCAAGGATTTCTTTACCTTCCGGCCCGGCAAGGGGCAGCGGTCCTGGCTGGACGCCCACAACGCCACGGCGGTCCTCGCGCTGCCCTACCACTTCATGATCACCTATTCCGGCCTGCTGCTGTTTATGACCCTGATCATGCCCTGGGGAATCGACGCGGCCTATGAGAATGACCGCCGCGCGTTTTTCTCCCAGGTATTTTCCCGCGGAGAAGACGCGGCGCAACCTGGCTCGCCGGGTGAGATGGTGGCGATCGGGCCATTGATCGAACAAACCGAAACCCGTTTCGGCAAACCGGTAGAACGCATTCAAATCACCAACCCCAACCGGGACAACGCGCAGATCACCTTGCGGGTCAACAGGGATCCGGCGGTCACCGATCGCCAGCGCGGTGGCGATCCAACGCAAGTATTCCAGGGCAATACCGGTGAGCTGATCGACACCCACATCCCCGCCAATGATCCGGTGTCACCGGGCTGGCGTATCTATAATTTCTTTACCAGTGTGCACATGACTCGCTTCGCCGATCCACTAACCCGCTGGCTGTTCTTTCTGTTCGGGGTCGCAGGCTCCGCCATGACCGTGACCGGCATGCTGCTGTGGGTGAGCAAACGCACCCAGCAATTACGCCGGGACCAGCAGCCCGACCGGGCCCTGAAAATGGTGAACGGACTGAATATGGCCTCCATCACCGGACTGATGCTGGCCATCGCCGCCTACTTCCTGGCCAACCGTTTGCTACCGGTCACGCTGGCTGCCCGCGAAGACCGTGAGATTCAGGTCTTCTTCATTGTCTGGCTGGTGTCACTGGTGCATGGTCTGCTGCGCCCGAACCGCCACGGCTGGATTGAGCAGGTCGCTGCCGCCTCGCTGCTGTGGTTTGCCATACCGGTAGTCAACATTTTCACCACGGCGTCGCACCTGTTTACGCCTCTGGCCTGGCAACATGCAGCCATCGCCAGTTTCGATCTGGTCTGCCTGATTCTTGCTGCCCTGGGCGGGTATACCCTGTGGCGTTTGCAACGCAAACNGCTGCCGGCAAAAGCACGCCGTGCCCCTGCGCCGCGCCCCTTCAACACAACCAACCCGGCCAGTGAGCAACCTGCCGGAGAATCCCCATGACGATGGCCCCGCCACTGTTTCTGGCGCTGGCTCTGGCCTATGCCGGCCTGACCAGCCTGTCTCTGGCCATGAAACGTCACCATGACCAGGTCATGGGCCGCAAGCTGCGACCGGAACGCGTGCGCTATTACCGGTGGCCCGGCTGGTTGCTGTTGGCATTATCGCTGTGGGTCACGTTGACGGTCTGGCCCCTGGGGCTGGCACTGTTTATGGCCGTGGGACTGGTGGCAATAGCCGGCTTGCCACTGGTGTTTTTGTTGCCGTATCACGCACGGTTGGCAGGACGACTGGCTGTCGCCTTGCCCGTGTTGGCCATGCTGACCTGGTCAACGGTGGCGCTGGTCTAGAGCAGTGTCTCGGCGGATTCCGGGTCGTCCACGCAGGCCGTGGCCAGCAAGTGCCGGTAATAGTCGGCACTGAGCCAGGGACGCCCACTGAGCAAGTGATTCAGATACCAGCGCTCCGGACGCAGATCATCGGCTTGCCACTCGGTATTAGCGATATAAACCCAGGTCTGTCGCTCGCCCTCATCGGTCTGTACTGGCAAGCGTTCACGGCGATAACGGACCGGGTGACCCTCGAACGGATCCATACGTTCGATTTCGCGGTGGTCCCACAGCTGGTACAAGACGCCCTGCACCTCCGGCCCGCCATGGTCCGCCTTCACGATGTTGGCGTAGGCAATCCCTTCTTTGCCATGGGCGCGCTTGTTAAACGCCAATTGCCAACCGGGTAATTGCGCCCGTAACGATTGCCGATAGCGCATGCCCCGCACCGCCATTCGTGCCGGGTTCATGTTCGACCCATAGGCAAAGTAATAATCACACTCCACACATCACTCCTGGTTATTGCTGGACGCCGGATGCCCGACGACAGACGCCTGCATTCAAAACCTGAAAAACTTAAACCCTGGTCGCCATGCTCTCTGCACAAAACACATTACCCATTATTTCCTGAATAATGGCCCTCCCTCAAAAGGAGGCACCGCAAGAGCGAGAGCTCCTTAGCCCATGGGGTTTCACGTCAGGCATCCAGCCTCGAGCGTTAGGCAAAGCGCAGAACATGGCTACCAGGTAATACCACAGGCAGGCGCCCTCTTGCCCACGGCGAGCCCGCTTTATGCCACGCAAACCGGTTATCTGCACCCGCTTGCATGGCATCGCATGACAGGCTAACGTGAATTAACGGGCCGTGCTGAACGATCCGCTGTGATCGTGCTCGCGTCCCCCCAAGGAAACGTACCGGGAGGTGCCCATGTCTCAGGCGAACCGGCAACACCCTGGCGGAAACAATGTTGTTTCCTTCTCTCCACGCCGCAAAGCGGCCAAGCCCCCCATTTTGCGTTTATCCCCGGAATACGATGGCATTGAGCTGTTGTATGCCAATGATCATCACCCTGACAAACTGTTCTCACTGAAAATACTGGCCTGGGCAAGACTGGCCAATGGCGACACCGTGGCCATGGTTCCCTGGCTCAAGGAACCGGTCACCGCCATGGCGCTGGCCGACCCGCTGAATGGCCGCTGGGAAGGTTACCGTCTGCCCGGCAGCGATTACCTGTTCGTGGAGGCACCGGAACACAAGGTACAGGAAATGGATGCGGCCCTGTCGTTCTTCGGCAAGCCACAACCCGGCGAACAGGCCATTCAGGAAATCCCGGATACCATCGGCACCCATGCGGTCTTTTCAGAAGACAACTTCCACACCATCAGCCTGATGGAAGTGGTGAGCTGGAAGCTGTTTGCCGATGGCACCCTGTCGGCCATGGTGGCACAGGAAAACGACCCGGTTGAGACACCGATTCTGCCCGGCGCAGAATGCTTGACCACCGCACAATCGCTACCGGCCTTCCGGTATTTCTTCCAGCACGGCATTGCCAACAAGTTAAAGGAGAGAGACCCGGAAGCACTGGCGGCGGTGGCCATGCTGGCAAAAAGCTGAACGATGACGAATATTCAGGCAGTGCGAAACAACACTGGCACGGGCTAGGCACTGAACCCGGAAAACGAGTTTCTCCGGGCTTCAGGCTAACGGCGATGTTGTGTCACTCAGCTTTTTTTCTTTTCGATCCAGTACAGGTAAAGGTCACCGTCCTGTTCTTGTGTCAGTAGGGTATGACCGAGAAACTGACAAAACTTGGGGATATCCCGCTCGGTAGAAGGGTCTGTGGCCCGCACTTTCAGCACCTCACCCGGCGCCATATCGCGCACTTTGTTATGCAGCATCATGACCGGCTCCGGGCATAGCAGGCCGGTGGCATCAAGGTGGTGTTGCGCATCCAGTGACATCAGGGCTCTCCTCGTGGCGCATGGGCAACCACCGGTGGTTGCCAGAAAAAGGCAGCTATTATAACGACTGCACTGAGAATCGCAGCCAGCAGGAAATGCGACGCGTAACCCAGCCAGGCCACACTGAAACCGCTGGCCAGCGTGAACGCCCCTACCGCGAACAGTTGCACGGACGCTTGCACGGTATAGTCACTGCCTTCATGGCCGGCGCGGCAGTAATCCATCATCACCACAAACAGCGCCACCGTGGACAGGCCGTCCGCCAATTGCTCAAACAACGCCACCGCCCAGATCCACGCCCCCTGCGGGGCATCTACCCCCCAACTTGCCACCCACCACCAGCCAATAAACGACAGCGCCTGCAAACCGGCAAACCCGAACAGGGCTACGCGACGACTTAACCGCATCATTGTCAGCCCCGCCAACCCGGCACCTGCCAGCCCGACCAATGAGGCCACCAGGTCCAGGGTGCCGATTTCTGCCAGGGTCCAGTGACTATCGACCAGGAAGGGTTTGATCATGCGGGCGCCAAAACCATCCCCCACTTTGTAGCCAAGCAGGATGAGCAGCCAAACAGCCAAACCCGGCCGCCGCCAGAACAGGGCCAACTGGCGCAGCCACCACCGCAGGGTCACCGGTTTGCGTGGGCGCACCGGTTCAAGAGGCTCATCAAATCGCCAGGCAGTAAGCGCCACCAACAGCAACATCGCAATAACGGTAAACAGCGTAGCTTGCCAGCCCAGCCAGCCGACCAGAATCAACAAGGCGCCACTGCCCAGAATCATCCCGATCTTGTAACCACTGACCTGAACGCTGTTACCCAGGCCACGCAACCTCGGCGTCAGTAGCCGGGCGGCCAGACCATCGGTGGCAATGTCCTGAGTGGCACTGAACAGGTTGAGCAGAAACAGCATGACGATAAGCACGGCAAAACCCGCACCAAACAGCCAGACTTGGGGCAACATGGCAGCCACAGCCAGTACTGCCACCACCCCGGCCAGGCAGGCCAGAATCCAGCGTTTTCGATGATCGGGGCCGCCGCTGCCCCAGCGATCAACCCAGGGCGCCCAGATAAACTTCAGCGCCCACGGCAAGGCAGGCAAAGCCAGCAAGCCAATCCATTCCGGCGACAATCCCGCATCACGGGCCAGCGCCGGCATGGATTTCCCCAGCAACCCAGCAGGTAGACCCTGAGCGAAGTACAACATAGCCAGGGTGGCGAATAGAGGCATACTTCTACCGCGCCCAGAGACCACGCTTAGTAATCCCGGTGGAAGCTGGCCCACACGGTAATTTCTTCCCGGTCGTAATACAGGTGGGCGGCTTTGATCACCGGTTCACCTAAATGCTCCATGCGCCCCATGGCCGTGGTGAGTTTTTCCAGCAGCTGCCAGGTTTCCTGAAAGCGCCGTTTCATCGGCAGCTTCAAATTGAACAGCGCGGCATTGGCCCACCCCTGTGTGAGCCACTTTTCCATGTGCTGCAAGGTACGGGCGGGCTTGTCCACCACATCGCATACCACCAGATCCACCTTGCTGCGCGGACGCCAGGTGAACGCATCCCCGGACACGTGCTGCACCGGGTATTCATCCAGCAGGCGCGGATCCATCTTGCCGTGGTCCACCGCCTGAACACGAATCCCCCGCCGTGCCAGCTGCCAGCTCCAGCCGCCCGGGGCGGCGCCCAGATCCACCGCCGTCCTGGCATTCAGTGCATCGGCGCTGCCGAAGAAGCGGATCAGGGCTTCTTCCACCTTCAGCGCAGAGCGGCTTGGCGCCTCCGCAGGCAGCCGCAAGCGCAGCACGCCGCCTTCCACCAGTGGTATCGCGCCGGGGCTAGTGCTGACCCAGCCGTTGTGGGAGTCACTGAAGAAAAGGTGAACCCGTTGTTTTGCCTTTGCCCGCAGCAAACCGGCTTTTTTCAAGCGCGGCTCCAGCGCCTTGCGAAACCCCCGCAGGAAACGCTGCAACTCGCGGCCTTCATTGGTATCCGGGTGTTCCAGGTAGAGCTCGGAAAACGGTGCCGCCTGCTCCAGCAGGGGCCACAGAGCGGTAATTCGGTCGTCGCCGATATCGGTGAACTCACCCACACACACGCTTAGCGTGCGCGCAAAAATCAGCCCGCTGTCCTGCAGGCTGGCCAGCGAACCTTGCTGGCTGTGCCACAGCACGTACCCGCTGTTGGCGGTCGCGCGGGGGTAACCGGCCACCATCTGGTCTGCCGCATGGAAATTCAGTTCGGCAGCCAGGTCCGTTTCAAAACCCGGCCGGCACAGGGCCAGCAGGGTTTCGGACTGGGAATTCAACAAGTCACTGTGCATGAAGGTCTCGCGCTGGTTACAATGTGGCCCATTGTCCTTATCACAACGGCTGGATCAATAATGAAAATAACACTGCCGCTGACCCTGAGCTTCACTGCCCTGGTTTCCCTTGCCCATGCCGACGAAGAGCTGGCCCCACCGGATGTGGATTTCTATGCCGAGGCCCAGATGATGCGAGCCGACATGGACCCATACGGGTTCGATACGGCGGACGGGCTGAATATTAAGATTGGACTGTGGCTAAACAGTGTAACGCTGGGAAAAAACAGCCGTTTCGGGCTGGAAGGCGGGTTTGTCAGCCAAAGCGAAGTCTCCAATAACAGCCAGTTCACCCGCGCGCCCAGTGTTTCCGAACAAAACGCCGGGGCAAGCTCCGTCCTGGTGCAGGAAGAAGATTCTCTGGATCTAAGCGGTTTCACGGTGGGGGCGCTCTGGCAGTCACCTTACTGGCTATACCTTCGTGGTGGCGGCTATATTTACAACCTCAAGCTGGAAAACCGCCAGGACAGAATCTTGCTGGACGGCGGTGGCAGCACCGTAAACACGGTCAACGATTCCCCCGTAAGCGATAGCCAGAGCGGCATTGCACCCTACCTGGGTATCGGCTTGGCTGTGCCTCTACTCGAGAACCTGTCACTAACGGCAGATTATCAACAGACCCAGCTGGAATCTGAAAGTTACGGCACAATGGGCATCGGCCTGCGTTATAGCAATTAGGCCGCAACAAGCAGCATGCTTCACGCTTGCACGCGATGGGATTCTCTTGGCGTGGTGCGTGTAGCGTGCCGCCTGCTCGCGTTACTTCACAAACACCACGGTCTTGTTACCGTCCACGATCACCCGATCTTCCAGATGCCAACGCACCGCACGCAACATCACCTGTCGCTCCACATCCTGCCCCAGTGAGCGCAGCTCAGCTGCAGAATGGCGGTGGCTTACTCGCTGCACGTTCTGCTCGATAATCGGCCCCTGATCCAGGTCCTCTGTCACATAGTGGCTGGTGGCACCGATCAGTTTTACGCCCTTGTCGTGGGCCTGCTGGTAGGGGTTCGCGCCCACGAAAGCCGGCAGGAAGGAGTGGTGGATGTTGATCACCCGATGCGGGTAGTGAGAAACAAACTCCGGGCTGAGAATCTGCATGTAGCGCGCCAACACCACCACATCAACCTTGCCTTCAAGTTTGGACAGCGTCTGGGCTTCCGCCTCGGCCTTGTTGTCTGCGGAGACCGGTATATGGTGGTACTCGATGCCAAAGCGCTCGACTTCGTCGCGCAGGTCATCGTGATTACTGATCACCATGGGAATGGTGGCAGGCAGATCGCCCCGGGAGGTGCGCCACAACAGGTCCATGAGCACATGGTCGTGCCGTGACACCAGCACCGCCATGCGCTTTTTCTCGCTGGCGTAGCTGATTTGCCACTGCATACCATAGGGTTCGGCCACCCGTCTGGCAAAATTGTTTCGCAGCGCTTCCCGGGAACAATCCAGTTCTGGCGTCTGAAACTCCAGGCGCAGGAAGAAGGTGCCGCCATGGGCATCACTGGAATGCTGATCGAAATCGGTGATGTTGGCACCGTGGTTGTATAGGAAGGTGCTCACCGCGCTGATGATTCCCGGCTTATCCGGGCAAGTAACCAGCAGACGTGCCGTGTCGGCATCATTGACTGTCATGGAAGCTCTCGAGGCTGATCGTCAGTGAGAGAGACAGGATGGCGCCCCGTTAAAGGTTGACGCCAAAATGCTCTCGACGGAAATTGGACGGTGTTTTTCCGGTCCACTTCTTGAAGGCCCGGTGGAACGAACTGGCTTCACTGAAGCCCATCAGTAGTGCGATTTCATCGATGCTCAGATCCGGCTTGGACAGGTAATACACCGACGCATCCTTGCGGATGGCATCCTTGATTTCCTGATAGCTGGTGTTGGCATCCTTGAGGCGGCGCCGCAGAGTCTGCGGAGTCATGTTCAGTTTGCTGCAGATTTCCGTGAAATCCGGGAAGCTGTTGCCATATTCATTGGAAATAATAGCGCGAATCTGTGCCGGCAGGCCCACATTGTGAATGTTGCCGTCGAACAACTGGGCCAGCGACTCCTTCAGGAACTTGGACAGAGACAGCTCGTTCTGCACCAAGGGCAAGTCCAGGAAGTCCGCCCGGAACGTCACCGCATTACCATCAGACAAATACTCGATAGGACAATCGAACAGGAAGCGATGCTCCTCGTCATTGCGCACATCAGAGTAATCCAGCTTCACCTGCTGGGGCTCAATGGCCTTGCCCACCAGCCAGCTCATGAAGCGCAGCCAGATAAACAGGGAGGCTTCGATAATCACTTCGCGGAAATCAAGACGCGGGTCAGCGACCACAATAAGCCTGGCCACATCGCCATCACGCTCAATGCGTGACTGAAGGCTTAGCTCGAACAAGTCGTAGAAGCGAATACCCCGCTCCACCGCCGCCCCCAGGTTCGGGCAGTTGATCACCGCATGAGCCATCATGGAGAAGGTGCCGGGCTTTGATTTTCGGCCCTGACCAAACCCCAGAAACTCGTCCTGGGTCTGAGTCATGATCAGCAACATCATCCGGATAAAGGTATCCCTCTCAATGGTCCCATCCGGATCATCCAGTACTTGCCGGGGAATATTACACTTGTCCAGAATCTCGGGAATGCTGGCACCGGAACGGGCGGCGCCCTGCAATAGCTTCACTACCCGATTAATATTGATCGTTCTGCGATGGTACATCGACCTCCACCCTCACACCTTAGGCGGCCTCTGAATAACGCCTCGCTCTCCGGGGCTTTCAGGCTGGCACATACTCGTTGTTGCAATTTTCTGATGAGTGGACACACCGTCAAAATTGCGCCTGGATTGTGAGCCAGCCTGAAAGCCTGAGCCTGCAAGGCATTATTCAGCGGCTCTTGGCATTGCCATTAAGCGAATCCGTACCCGTCAGCATTGTCATCGGCACGTTTATTATTTACCGGCCTGCTGTTTTTAAAGAGTCCGGGAGCGTCAATCATAAAGAAACTGGCCGGAATTAACATACTGTCTACCGCTACAAAACCGTTGCATCGTGATTCTGGCAGGAAAAACCCGCCTTCACACAGATTTCACCCTTGTTATCCTGCGCTGTCTACGATAAAAATCACTAATGAATGTTCTCGTCGTTGAAGACAACAAGGCTGTCAGCCTGATCATCTGCCGC
Organism: Alcanivorax sp. HI0083; assembly: GCF_001635175.1. Classification (NCBI taxonomy): domain Bacteria; kingdom Pseudomonadati; phylum Pseudomonadota; class Gammaproteobacteria; order Oceanospirillales; family Alcanivoracaceae; genus Alcanivorax; species Alcanivorax sp. HI0083. The sequence goes on from NZ_LWFX01001008.1 coordinate 10,218, forward strand.
ATCATCGAAGAGCTCGGCCACCAGTATGTACTGGCCGCAGACGGTGAGGCCGCCCTGCGTCTTTACCATCAACGGGACATCGACCTACTGATCCTGGATGTGGAACTCCCCATTCTGGATGGGTTCACCGTGGCCCGCGACGTACGCAACGGCAACCCCCACATCCCGATCCTGTTTATTTCCGGCAACAACAGTGAAGCCTGTTTCCAGCAATGCCTGGACGCCGGCGGCGACACCCTGATGCCCAAGCCCTTGCGCCCCAGTGAATTGCGCACCTGGCTCAACAGCAGGCTTGCTTCCCACCACGACAGCGTTCCCGTCTCCCCCGCCGCTGGCTGACCCGACTCTTTTCAGGCTCCTCATGGCATCGGGTTCCGAGCAAATGTCAGGATTTGCCTGATTATCCAGCCTCAGCAACCACTAGACCTGCGGCTGACGTCTTCATTTTGTGCCCCCCTCGCCTTTATGCTTTCGTCGTACCGCTAATTTTCAGATTACTCCTTGAGTACACCCCCAAAGAGATAGCGAAAGCCACCGGCAGCCGGCGCTGCATCACAAAAAAGCCCGGCTGGATAAGCCGGGCCTTTTTGAAGAAACGCAATCTCAAGGGTTACTTGTAGATTTCGCCTTTTTCCGCTTTTTCCAACAGTGAAGCCGGCGGGTTAAAGCGCTCACCGTACAACTTGGCCAGTTCCTGGGCGCGCGCAACAAAACCGCGCAAGCCGCCTTCATACTGGTTGATGTACTGCATCACACCACCGGTCCAGGCGGGGAAACCAATGCCGAAGATCGAGCCGATGTTGGCATCTGCCACGGAATCCATCACGCCTTCATCAAAGCACTTCACCGCTTCAAGGGACTCGATGAACATCATCCGTTCCTTGATGTCTTCAAACGGCATGTCCTTGCTGCCACCGAAGGCATCGGTAAGGCCAGGCCACAGGTGCTTCTTGCCGTTTTCCGGGTACTCGTAGAAACCTTTGCCCTGCAGCTTGCCCGGGCGATCCAGTTCTTCGACCATTTTCTTCATGACCACTTCCGCCGGGTGTTCCGGCGGCAGCTCAGTGCCTTCACGCTTGGCATCATCACGGGCTGCTTTACCGATCTTCAACGCGGTTTCCATGTTGATTTCATCGATCAGATTCAGAGTACCTACCGGGTAACCCGCCTGCATGGCCGCCTGCTCAATGGACTGGGCATTGACGCCTTCGCCCAGCATAGCGATCCCTTCGTTGGCGAAGGTGCCGATCACGCGGGTGGTAAAGAACCCACGGGCGTCGTTGACCACGATCGGGGTCTTCTTGATCTGCAGACAGTAATCATAGGTCTTGGCCAGCGCTTCGGGGCAGGTGTCCTTGCCACAGATAATTTCCACCAGCGGCATCTTGTCTACCGGGCTGAAGAAATGGATACCGATAAAGTTATCCTTTTTCTTCACACCTTTGGCCAGGCCGGTAATCGGCAAGGAGGAGGTGTTGGAGCCCAGCACCGCATCCGGATTAACCACGTCTTCAATTTCCTGGAACACCTTGTGCTTCAGCTCGGTGTTCTCGAACACAGCCTCAATCACAAAATCCACGCCTTCCAGATCTTTGGCATCTGCAGTGGCAGTAATGCGGCCGAGGATCTCTTCTTTCTTTTCCTCGGTCATCTTGCCTTTGGAGATTTCCTTGTCGAGTAGTTTGCGGGAGTAATCTTTACCCTTCTCCGCGTTCTCGGCAGAAATATCCTTGAGCACCACATGCGAGCCAGAACGGGCTGTTACATAGGCCACGCCTGCGCCCATCATACCTGCGCCCAGAACACCGACTTTTTTGGCACGGAATTTTTCCACGCCATCGGGACGGCTGGCGCCACCATTGATGGCCTGCAGGTTGAAGAAGAATGCAGTGATCATGTTCTTGGCGACCTGACTGGTCACCAGTGACACGAAATAACGGCCTTCAATCAGCGAGGCGTTATCGAAGTCTACCGCAGCACCTTCGATGGCCGCAGACATGATCGCCAGTGGCGCCGGGTAGTTGGCACCCTTGACCTGCTTCTTCAGGTTAGCCGGGAACGCCGGCAAGTTAACGGCAAATTTCGGGTTCTTCGGATCACCGCCCGGAATTTTGTAACCCTTCTGGTCCCAGGGCTGCATGGCCTTGGGGTTCGCCTTGATCCACTCACGGGCCTTGGCCATCATCTCATCGCGATCGGCTACCAGCTCATCAATCAGGCCGATTTTTTGTGCCTTGTCAGCCTTCATGCGCTGACCCTGCATCAGTACCTTCATCAGGCCGTCCTGAATACCCAGCATACGCACGATGCGAGTCACGCCCCCACCACCGGGCAGCAGACCCAGAGACACTTCCGGCAGACCAAACTGGGCGGATTTGTCATTGATGGCAACACGGTGATGACAGGCCAGAGCAATTTCCAGACCGCCACCCAAGGCTGTGCCATTCATGGCAGCAACCACCGGTTTACCCAGCGTTTCCATGATCCGTAGCTGACGCTTGATCTCGGTCACGCCGGCGAGAAATTGCGGACCATCTTCCTTGCGGGCCTTGAGCAGATCACGCAGATCGCCACCTGCGAAAAAAGTTTTCTTGGCAGAGGTGATAATCACCCCGGCAATCTCATCTTTCTCTTTTTCCAGACGCTCGACCACCGCCGCCATGGACTTGCCGTACAGCTCGTTCATGGTGTTGGCGGACTGGTTGGGATCGTCCATGGTCAAAACGACGATATTGTCCGCGTCTTTTTCCCAACGAATTGCAGTTTGTTCACTCATATCTTTACTCCGAAATCGTTCGACGCGGCTTACAGACGCTCGATGATGGTGGCGATACCCATGCCACCGCCCACACACAAGGTGCACAATGCGAACTTCTTGTCGCGGCGCTCGAGTTCATCCAGTGCGGTGCCCAAAATCATGGCACCTGTGGCACCCAGCGGGTGACCCATGGCGATGGAACCGCCATTCACGTTGGTGATGTCCGGGGTGATATCCATGTCCTTCATGAAACGCATGGCCACCGCCGCAAACGCTTCGTTGATTTCCCACAGATCAATATCGCTGGCTTTCAGGCCGGCTTTCGCCAGGGCCTTCTTCGCAGCCGGGCCCGGGCCTGTCAGCATGATGGTGGGGTCGGCACCACTGATCGCCGTGCAGACAATGCGGCCACGGGCTTTCATGCCGTAGTCCTTGCCCACTTGCTCGTTGCCGAGCACCACCAGAGAGGCGCCGTCTACGATCCCGGAGGAGTTACCGGCATGGTGGACGTGGTTAACCTTTTCCAGCCAGTGATACTTCTGCAGGGCAACCGCATCAAAACCGCCCATTTCGCCCATCATGGCAAAAGAGGGGTTCAGGCCTGCCAGGGCGTCGGCGGTAGTGCCGGCGCGAACGTGCTCGTCACGATCCAGAACCGTCATGCCGTTGAGGTCTTTCACCGGCACTACGGATTTCTCGAAATAGCCTTTTTCCCAGGCATTGGCTGCACGGGATTGGGATTCAGCGGCAAACTCGTCCACGTCACGACGGCTCCAGCCTTCGATGGTGGCGATCAGGTCCGCACCAATCCCCTGGGGAACAAAACCGGTCTTGTAGTTGGTAATCGGGTCCATTGCCCAGGCACCCCCGTCAGACCCCATGGGGATACGACTCATGGATTCCACACCACCGGCAAGAATCAGGTCATCCCAACCGGATGCCACTTTCTGGGCCCCGGTATTCACTGCTTCCAGGCCAGATGCGCAGAAACGGTTCAACTGATAACCCGCTACCGTATCCGGCAGCCCTGCGGCCAGGGCCGCCGTCTTGGCGATACAGGCACCCTGGTCGCCGACCGGGGTCACCACACCCAACAGCACATCATCAATGCGGTTGGTATCCATATTCGGAAAACGGTCTTTTACTTCATCGATCAGGCCTACTACGAGATCCAGCGGCTTAACCGTATGCAAAGAGCCATCTTTCTTGCCCCGACCACGGGGAGTACGGATGGCATCATAGATATAGGCTTCGGTCATGGAACCTTCCTCTTGCCTCAGGCATGTATCAGCGTTTGCTGACGGGTTATGAAGGGCTTGGGAGCCCGGTATAGGGTGGCAAGAGTGCCCCAGCCACCCCAATGTCTCAATGACATGAGTTAACAGCGCCGGTGAGCGGAACGGGCAAGGCTGCAAGTCATTGAAAAATATCATGTCGGTGCGGCCAATGAATGACCGTGCACCCGTGCTAAGGTCGCGGCAATTCGTTTCAGGAGTATCCGCCATGTCACACAGCACAGAAGTCTTCCGTTCCCTGCTGTCTTCCACGCTTCAACAGGGCCGGGGCATTGCCAGCAAAGGGCACAGCAACCGCCCGGAGGAGCCGCTGGAGCTCTACGACATGGAAGGCTGCCCCTTCTGCCGGCTGGTTCGCGAAGCGCTAACCGATCTGGATCTGGACGTGATGATGTTCCCCTGCCCCAAAGGCGGTGACCGGTACCGCCCCCTGGTAGAACGGCTGGGAGGTAAACAGCAGTTTCCCTATCTGATGGACCCCAACACCGGCGAAGCCCTGTATGAATCCGCCGCTATCATCGAGTATCTCTATCAGCAATACGGTGGCCGCCCTGCCCCTAAAAGCTGGCAACTTCGCTTGCGCACAGCCGCCGCAATGGCAGCGTCCGCCCCTCGTGGCAGCCGTGGTATCCGTTTCCTGGACAGTAGAGCGCCAGAAAAACCACTGGAACTGTATTCGTTCGAAGCCAGACCCTTTGCCCGCCTGGTTCGTGAACGTCTCACCGAGCTGCAGCTGCCCTACCTGCTTCGCCAGTGTGGCCGCGATCAATGGCAGGACTGGGTGCTGCCGGCAGTGCGCAAGCGCCTCGACATGGACTATGCTCCCAGCCAACGCAACCGGGTCGATCTGCTGGCCCGGGCCGGCAGAATCGCTGTCCCCTACCTGGTAGACCCGAATACCGGCATGGAACTGTTCGAATCCGAAGCCATTCTCGACTATCTGGACCAGACCTACGGCGACTGATCCCCGCACTACCTGGCAATGATGACGGGGCACCGATAAATGGTGCCCCTTGCCCCTTCTACACCCCACTTTTTAGTGCTATATATCCAATGGCAGGTTGCATTCGTGGCACCCGCAAAACGGCAAGTATCCTTTAACGTTGGAAAGAGAGTGGCACCATGAGTCGTCGCCAATTTGATGACTACGACCCGAATGAGTGGGAAGAAGAACACAAGCGTGCAGAGCGTGAGCGCCGCAAGCGAGACGCCAAGCGTCACAGACATGATGATGAGAAAGGAGAAGAAAGCCGGGAGCGCTCACGTCCACAGGCTTACTGATTACATCGCCTTCTGATCACCTTGGGCATTACCGGTTTTTCGAGGGTTGCCGAAAAGAGTTAGGGCCCGGTTACTGCTACGCCTTCCCGCTTTGCAGTAACCGCTGACCGCTCCTCCCCCGCTATTCTCCGTAACGGCTCACCAGCTTCGACAGCAGGGTTGCGGTCTGCTCGTCCGTTGCCAGACGAAACCCACCTCGCCAATGGCCATTGTCCAGATAGCTATGCCATAGCGGCTCCGCATGCACGTGCAACTCTCGCTGGCCAGACAGATTGAAGGGCAACTTCAGCACCATCGTTTGCAAGGTTTGTGGTGGTACGCCTTTGCCCGCCAGGCAAACGCCCTGATCTGTAATATTCAGAATATGGCCGATTGGCCGCTGATCGACGCACGCTCGCACATTGACGCGAAGCCTGGGCCGACTGAATCGTCGACGTTCCATCACACCCTTCCTTATCAGGGAGCCTGTTACTCCAAGTCTCCGCCGGCTTTGTGTACCATGCAAGTTAGTAAAAATGAATTTTGTGGAGCCGTTCCATGACCTCCTCCGACGACGATCTGTTTCGCCAGGAAATGGCCGATGTTACGCCGATAAAGCCGGACAACCGGGTGCAGGAACGTACGCCCCGTCGTGAACCCTCTATCCGTGAACAATTGCGTCGCGCCGCCGCCGTGGACGATCGCAGAGACCGCAACCCGCTGACCGTTCCCGAACACGTGCAAGCAGTCGGACCACTGGATATCGTCGGACTGAAAAAAGATGGCGTCCAGGAAGGGGTATATCGAAAATTGCGGCTGGGTAAATACGAGGCCCAGGATGTGCTGGACCTGCACCGGGTTCGACTGATGGATGCCCGCAACCTCGTCCAGCAGTTTCTGGAAAATGCCCATAACAACGGCATGCGTACCGTGCTAATCAGCCACGGCAAAGGACTGCACAGCGAACGCCCAGGCTTTCTGAAGAGCTATGTGATGCACTGGCTGGAAGAAAGTCATCTGGTGCTGGCCTTTCACAGCACCCCCGCCAATCGCGGCGGCAGCGGTGCTACCCAGGTGCTGGTACGTAAAAACAGCCAGGCCCGGCAGAAGAATCGCGAGTTCTTTATCGAAGCGGGCAAACAGCAACGCTGAATCACACCTGTGCCGGCCGAACAGACAGAACCGGAGGGATAAGCGCATTCCCTCCAGTCAGCGATACCCTATCGCTTAATCCGATTCAGCCCGTTGATTGCCGCCACCCGGTAAGCTTCGGCCATGG
>NZ_LWFX01001009.1:0-7636 GCF_001635175.1 Alcanivorax sp. HI0083
CGAACATCTTCGTCATGCGAGCATGACTTCCCACCAATCCCGAAGTTTGAGGGGGGGAGCGATGTTTACATCGCGAAGGCTTCAGGTCTGGCACAGAACCTTAAGTGAACGGTATTACCGCATCAGCGGGCTTTTTTATGGTTGCTCGGCCATCAGCCGGGTTTCTTGTCATCTGCGGCGTCGTCATCTCCCTCGGCATAATCCCGGGGCGGCTCGACCACGGTGTCGGGGATCGGGTTATCGGCCACGTCCACTGGCGCAAAGGGGCCGGTGGGTTTTTGCTGCAGGCCAAAGTCTTCCGAGAGCGTGCCCTTGGCGCTGGGGGCATAATCCAGTGGTGGCGCCATGGGTTCGCTATTCTCCTTGTCCGGTGCGGAATCCAGGGATTTGGCCACGGCCCGTTTGCGGCCCACTTCAGAGCAGAGTACCTGGGCGCCCTTGGACAAATGCTCATGCACGGAGCGATACGCCTGGGTCATATCGTTGACCAGATCAGCGGTCTGCAGAAAATGATCGTCTACCTTGTCCCGATAATGATTCAGTGCCTGACGGGCCTCGTCACGGTCACGAATCAGTTGGCCGGCTTGCCGCCGTGCCGGTAACAACCAGAAAAGCAGTCCTGCACCTACCACCACGCCGGCAGCAAAGCACAGCACCCCAGTTGTCAGCATATCCATGGCATACTCCTGTAAGGTATCGCCAAGACGCTGGCGATAACGCTGAGGCTATTGCAGCACAGAGCTGCTCAGCCGCCAAGGGTGAAAGGCGTAACAGGATGCGATAGGAGTAGAAAATGGCAGCACAACGGCAAACCTTATCCGGTCCAGCCGGGCAGCTGGAGGTCGTCGTGGAACAGGGTAGTGATACGCCGCCGTTTGTGGCCATTGTTTGCCACCCCCACCCCCTGTTTGGTGGCACCATGGACAACAAGGTGGTGACAACCCTGGCTCGGCTGGCCCGGGATAAAGGGGCCGTGGTGGTGCGCTTCAATTTCCGGGGTGTGGGTGAAAGCCAGGGGGCCTATAGTGATGGCATCGGCGAAACCGAGGATCTGCTGGCTATCCACAGTTGGCTGACACACCAGTATCCGCAATTGCCGCTGTGGTTGTCGGGGTTTTCCTTTGGCAGTTTTGTGGCGGCGCGCGGGGCGGAAATTCTCACGGCCAACGGTATGCCCGCCCGGGAACTGCTGCTGGTGGCGCCGCCAGTGCACCATTACCCGTTTGACGAGATTGAAAATACCGGCTGTCCGGTGACCGTGGTGCAGGGTGAGGACGATGAAGTGGTGCCGGCGGAGCAGGTGTTTCGCTGGGCAGAGCAAACATCCCTTGCCCCCGATCTGGTCCGTTTCCCGGATTGCGGCCATTTTTTCCACGGCAAGCTGGTGGACCTGAAGGAGGTTGCGGCCAGCCACCTGCCCGGCTAGCTTTGCCCTGCGAGTGGATTTTCCCCGGATGGTTGTCAGCTGGCGGCCCCGGCGCTACATTGGCCCGCCCTTGCCGGGCCTGTTTCAGGCCCTGAGCCGGTTTCAACTACATAGTGGCAGGTCCGCGACCCATGACCCCTCTTGAGCAATACAAGGCCGACCTTCAGCGCGATGACTTTTTCCAGGACCCGGCCCAGGAGCGGGCCGTCGCGGCGCTGGACGACCTCTACCATCGTTTGCTGGCAGAGCCATCGTCAGGCGGTTTGTTCGGGCGCTTCCGCAAGCCCCGCCCGCAGATGGGTCTGTATATGTGGGGTGGCGTGGGCCGTGGCAAAACCTACCTGATGGATGTGTTTTTCCAGACTCTGCCGTTCAAGGAAAAGCGCCGCATGCACTTTCACCGTTTTATGCAGAAAGTGCACCGGGAAATGCGTGAACGCCAGGGCGAAAAAAATCCGCTGATCAGCATCGCCCGCAAATTTGCCAGTCAGGCCCGGGTGCTGTGTTTTGATGAATTCTTTGTCACCGACATTACCGACGCCATGATACTGGCTGGCTTGATGCAGGAGCTGTTTGCCAATGGGGTGACCCTGGTGGCCACCTCCAATATCGAGCCGGATGGCCTGTACAAGGATGGCCTGCAACGGGCCCGTTTTCTCCCTGCCATTGATTTGCTGAAAGAGCACACCCAGGTGCTGAACGTGGACGGCGGCAATGACTACCGCCTGCGTCTGCTGGAGCAGGCCGAGCTATATCACTGCCCCCTGGGGAAAGGGGCTGATACCTTTCTGCAGGAACGATTCCAGGCCCTGGAGCCGGATCACTCCCGCCACCGGGATCGTGGCAATGTGCTGATTGAGGGCCGCAAAATTGCTACCGTCGTCTGCGCGGACGATGTGGTCTGGTTTGAGTTCAAGGAACTGTGCGATGGGCCGCGCAGCCAGACTGATTACATCGAAATTGCCCGGGAGTTCCATACTGTGCTGTTGGCCAATGTGGAGCAGATGGGCGCAGGCAAGGACGACATGGCCCGGCGCTTTATCAACCTGGTGGATGAATTCTACGACCGTGCCGTCAAACTGGTGGTCGCCGCCGAGGTGCCCATCGAAGATATCTATGCCGGTGGACGGCTGGATTTCGAATTTGAGCGCACCCGTTCCCGCTTGCAAGAGATGCAATCCTCCGAATATCTGGGCCGTGAACACCGGGCCTGATCCGTTTCCGACAACAGCGTCATTGGCCAGGTTTCACAGATGAGCAAGGGCCTGAGCGTTTCGGTCATTGCCCGATGACCGCCACAGTGAACATTATGGGGCATTCTGTGCCCCTGCCAGTCCGGCGTTGGGGCCACTCCCGATAACCTGATGCCGGAGAGCATGATGATTCCCCGTACGCTGTTTAGTTCTGACCACGAAACCTTCCGCGATACCGTACGCAAATTCCTGGAAAACGAAGCCGTTCCCTTCAATGAAGAATGGGAGCAGCAGGGCGTTGTGCCTAAAGAGGTATGGTTAAAAGCGGGCGAGCAGGGTTTTCTGTGCCCCATGGTGAGTGAAGAATACGGCGGTATCGGCGCTGATTTCCTCTACAGCGTGGTGATCAGTGAAGAGATTGCCAAACTGGGCCTCACCGGCATTGGCTGGGGGCTGCATACAGAAATTGTGGCGCCTTACATTGAGAACAATGGCTCTGAAGTATTGAAACAGAAATACCTGCCGAAGATGGTCACCGGTGAAATGATTGGAGCCATCGCCATGACCGAGCCCGGCGCGGGCTCCGACCTGCAAGGCGTGAAAACCACCGCGGTGAAAGACGGCGATCACTACGTGCTGAACGGCTCCAAGACCTTCATCACCAATGGCCAGAATGCGGACATCGTGATTGTAGTGGCCAAAACCGATCCCACCAAAGGCGCCAAGGGCATCAGCCTGTTTGTGGTGGAAACCGATTCCGAGGGGTTCGAGAAAGGCAAGAACCTGAAGAAAGTGGGCATGAAGGCCCAGGACACCTCCGAGCTGTTTTTCCAGGACGTGCGCGTACCGGCAGAAAACCTGCTGGGTGAAGAAGGCATGGGCTTTATTTACCTGATGAAGGAATTGCCCCAGGAGCGTCTCGGTATTTCCATTGGTGGTCTGGCCATGGCCGAGTCTGCGCTGGCGCACACCATCGAATACGTGAAGGAAAGAAAGGCCTTCGGTAAACCGATCGCCGGTTTCCAGAACACCCAGTTCAAGATTGCCGAGATGCACACCAAGCTTGAAGTGGCTCGCACCTATGTGGACCGCTGTCTGGAACTGCACCTGAAGAAAGAACTGGATATTCCTACCGCAGCGGCGGGCAAATACTACATTACCGACCTGCAGTGCGAAGTGATCGACGAGTGCCTGCAGCTGCACGGTGGTTATGGCTACATGTGGGAATACNCGATCGCCCGTATGTTCGCCGACTCCCGTGTACAGCGGATTTACGGTGGCACCAACGAGATCATGAAAACCATTGTTGCCAAGGCGGTGCTGGCGGATTGATGCCACCCGGACGGTAAACAAAAGGGCTGCTTCGGCAGCCCTTTTTTTGTGGGCGTAATTTTACAAAGTGACAGTTTCTAGTGTGAAAGTATGAGGATTTTACGGGTCTTGCTGTTATTCGCCTAAGTTGTGTATAAGTGAAGTCAGATCGAGGAATGATCTTGCGTGTACGCTAATAATTTTAGGAAGAGGGAGAGCAGCAATGAAAAAAACAGGTGCGTTACTTATTGGTTCCGCTCTGGGGCTGGTTACCGGCCAGACCATGGCCAGTGGTTTTGGTGTGTCGTATCAATCCGTCTCTGCGATGGGTACCGCGTATGCGGGTGCAGGCGTTTTGAGTGAGAATGCCTCCAACCAATGGTACAACCCGGCGACACTGGCTGGCTTGAAAAAGACTGAATTGTCGGTGGCGGTGCATCAAGTTTGGGTGGATACCCATTTTGAGGCTGACGCCTCTACAACAGGTTTTAGCAATGGGCCAGGTGATATGGAAGATGTGGAGCCATTCATCGGCAGTGGTTTTCTGGCTGTACCGATAAGCGAAACGATGACTTTCGGTTTTTCGGTGACGGCACCTTTTGGCACCAAGGTGGAATATGAGGATAACTGGGGTAATGGTTTGTCTCCAGTTGGTCCGTTCTCTGGTGATTTTTATTCTACGGAATCTGATCTTCAAACCATTAATTTGAACCCTTCACTAGGTATCCAGCTGACCGATAATTTGAATGTGGGTATTGGTGTTAGTTACCAGACATTGGATGCGGATATCGAAAACGCCGCTACTCGTCTGGAAGGTGATGATGACGCTTATGGCTGGAATTTGGGGCTGACGTATAGCCCGGATGATAATAATCATTTCGGGGTGGCGTACCGTTCCAGTATTGATTATGAAGTTGAGGGGGATATCACCTTCAAAACGGCGGGCCCAATAGCAGGTCCTCATTCTGGCTCCACAGATGTGGAATTGCCTGCGTCTTTGCAGCTTTCCTATGCGGGTGATCTTTCTGATCGCACCCAGATTTTGCTGGGTGTCGAGTGGATGGAATGGAGCAGTCTGGATGAGTTGGTGATTGACCACGCGGGGCCGGCCCCCTTACCGAACCCTGCGGTTGAAGCGTTTGATTGGGAAAATACCGCGCGTTACTCTCTGGGGCTGCGTCATGGCCTGAGTGAGTCTACTGTTCTACGCTTCGGTGTGGCGATGGAAGAGTCTACGCAAGGAACCAATAATCGTTCTGCAATTTCTCCGGATTCCGAGAAAGTTTGGGCGACAATAGGGGCCGGTTTTGAGCCAATGGAAAATATGTTGATCGATGTCGCTTATGCCCATGTTTTTGTTGATGATGCAGACATTAACAGAGCTGATGCCTCTCGGGCTCCTGCGGTTTTAAATGGCACTTATGAGCTGGATGCTGATGTTATCGGTGCCCAGTTGAGTTATCGATTCTAAACCAAATGCAATAGTGAAAGCAGAAAAGCGAACCTTCGGGTTCGCTTTTTTTTGGTTTTTATTTTCCTTGAAAAAGAAGCGTGAGCGGCACAATGAGATTTTCGTGGCCAGGATTGTTTTTATCGTGTCGATGAAGCGGCAATGCGGTTCAGGCAGGCTTTGTATCGCGTGGCCAGCGTCTTCATCATGCAAGCATGAATTCCCACAAATGCCTGACGTTTGCGGGTGGGGCGGCGAGGTATAGCGAAGTCGCGCCGGTTTGACTAGTTGCCGGTTTACGCGAATCACTTTGGTGGTGGTATGCTGCCAGGGAACAGCCAGATGGATCACAGGGGCAAGGAATGAAAAGAATCGCGTTGGTAGGCACGGCATGTCTGTTATCTCTGCCGGCGTTGGCAGAAATCCCCAATAGCTACCGGGCGGAGCGCTGGGAAGGCAGTTTTCGTGTGATTGGCCTTGAGGGGCAGTCATTCACGGGGGATGGTGGGTCCAAAGCGAAGGTGGATGATGATATCGGGTTTGGTTTCGATATGGCCTATAACCTGGATGAAAAGCTGTCGCTGGGGTTTGCCCTGGAGTGGGTGGATACGGATTTCCGAACCACCACGCAGCCGGTGGCCGGGGGCAGCGCCTTTGATGGCCGTGGCGACCTGGAAATGACCACCATGAACGTGAACGGCACTTACCACTTTTTCCGCAAGGCGCTAACGCCCTATGTGCATGGTGCGATGGGGGCCACTTACCTGGATACCAATGTGCCCACTGGGCCGTCGACGCCGGTGTGCTGGTGGGATCCGTGGTGGGGCTATTACTGCGGGCTGGATACGCCGACTCTGAACGATACGGTATTCAGTTATGAAGTGGGCGCTGGTGTGCGTCTGGATGTGAACGATCAGTTCTTCATGCGTGGTGGCTACAGCCAGCAATGGCTGGACGTGGACCGCAGCGCGGGCACGGTGGATCAAGGCCTGTGGCGTTTCGGTTTCGGGATGCTGTTCCAGTAGTCGTTCGGTAGGCAGCAATGGAGGCGGGACTGCGAGGTCGGATCATCGCTGTGGACGATCCGACCGATGCAGTTTGATCGCAGGCAGTATTACTTCTTTCTGAACAGTGTTTTTCCAGCGGCCAGAACACCGGCAATAATCACGAACCAGAATTTTTTCAGCAATAGCAGGGCGACTGCGAAGAAGCCGGTTTTGGCCAGCACTTTGCCGGCGATCAGTCCGCCAATACCGTAGGCGGCCATGTGATCGGTATCCGGGTTGAAATCTGCATAGCGGTTGCCGTCGGTGAACGATGACATGGCCAATACCTGGTCCAGCCGCTGATTGATTTCTGGCAGAGATTGCATGCCGGCAATGAAGTTCATCTGCAGAAAGCCTTCACGGCCCAGCTTGCGGATATTGTAGTTCAGGGTGTCCCCCTCCGTGTCTTCAAAGCGCAATTGCTTGGCCCAGTACAATTGATGTTGCTGTTCGTCGTAGTGTGGTTGCTCTGCCCAGCCCACCAGTTTGATAGTGGGGTAGTCCTGTTCCTGGCGGTATTTATTTTCCTCTTCGAGGGAATCCTGCATGTCGCTAAGCAGGTCGCTGTAATCGATGCTGGAAGCATCCTCGTCGTCAACATGCCCTTCTTCCACGTAGGCGATATCCACGCCCCACGCCTGTTCATCAAAGGGCTGGTAGTTGGCAGGAAAAAGCATGCCCAGTGTGTTCTGGTCTGGTGGATTGCCCCACATGTCCTCAAGCACAACCCGGGCGTCTTCGCTGTCCAGATAGTAAAAATCGTCTGGCACCTCCAGTACGGCGCCGGCACCGTCCAGGGTTATGCGCCCCTGTTGAGGGCTCATGCCTTGCCAGAGGTGTTCCACATATTCCTGGTACTGCTGAAGCATCTCTGCTTCGGTCAGGGTTTTCGGCTCTTCTTGTTGGGTATGTTCGGTGGTATTGGCGTGGATGGCGGTGCTGGCAATCAGCAATACGCAGCCAGCCGCATGGCTCCATGCGTTCATAGTCAATCCCTTGTAGCAAGCGGTGTAATGGATTTTTGATAATGTGAAGGTGTGGCTTTCCCCGACGAAAAGCTTACGTAATTTGCCGTCGCGGCGGTGGGCAGGTCATGACATTTGTGATGGGGGGCGCGTTCCCTGGTCACTGAGGAGCTGTTCCACCAGGGCGCCAGCCATGGCGCGGTAACCGCTGGCGCTGGGGTGGTAGCCGTCTTCGGCGAGCAGGG
>NZ_LWFX01001010.1:0-9477 GCF_001635175.1 Alcanivorax sp. HI0083
GTACAGCTTTCAGGCGCCCGCTGATCGGCGCCAGCAATTCGGTCTGTTCCTGGTTACGCTCCGCCTGACGCAGGCTGGCACGGGCGGCACTCAGCCGGCTTAAGGCTTCGTCCAGTTGCGGCTCGAACCGCCCCAGCGCCGATGAGCGCCCGGAAGCCCCGGACACCCGCGCCTTGGCCCGGGTCTGGGCCAGATGCAGACGCGCCGCATGGACACTGTTCTGACGCGAGGTGACCTCCAGAGCAAAAGGCTCCGGATCCAGCTTGAGCAACACATCGCCTGCAGCCACTCGCCCACCATCGGCAAACGCCGGCGCCACCTCCTGAATTCGCCCGGAGACCTCAAGACTCAACGGCAGGTCGTGGCGCGCCGTGGCCTGGCCCTGACTGAACACCGGAATCACCACATCCCGCCAATCCACGGTGATGGTATTGAGGGCCAACACGCTATCCTTGGCCTTGGCCGGCGGGGGGGCCGGCGGCACCAGATAAAGTGAGAAAACGGCCATCACCATGGCCAGGGTGGCCAGCAACGCCACCAGTGTCCGCAAGCTGAGGGAACGCAAACCGGCAGGCAATTTCATTCAACCACTCCCAGCCAATTAACCCAGCGCTGCAAGCACTGGCGTACCGTGGCTTGCGGCACGCCCAGGGAAGAGTGCACTTTCAGGGACAGGCTCATACAGCCATTTACCACAATCACACCATTCGCGACCGGATGGCTCGGGCTGCCCGGGCCACAGCAGGCAAACACGGTATCCTTGGGCATCCCGGCGGAGGCAAAGTCCATTTCCCACTCACCCAGGCTGGAAAAAGACCCGCAGTGCCGGGTGCCTTTCTGCAAACGCCCACACAACCAGTTCACCCCCCGCTGGCCAATCAAGCGGCCAATACGTGCCAGATGCCAATACCGCCAGTGCACATTGGCCTTGAGGTAGCCGCGCACGGAGCGGTCCAGCCTGGCGGCCTTGTCCTCATGGTCCACAGTGAGATAGAACGCGCTGGACAGGTTCATGTCCTCACGCAACATGGGCACCACACCGCGCATGTTCACCGGAAAGCACCAGCTACCGGCAATGCCGTGCAACATCAGGGTGTCACAGACCGCCCGGTGCAATGCCAGCAACAGCAGGCTGTTCACGGATACCTTGTGCTGGTGGGCTCGCTGATACAGCGCACGGGTCTGCGCCGGATTCAACCATTGCACGCAGACCGGGCTGGCTTCGATCGCTTCAGGTTCTGCTTGCCCAGCCAAGTCCCGCCAGCGGCGCCACACCGGTTCCACTGCAGGCAGGTCGTCCGGCAACCGTTGCCAACGCTGCCACCAGCGCGGTGCCTGCTTCTGGCGGCTCAGTGGCATGGCCGGCGGGGTCACCCCGCGTTGTTTCAAGGCCTGGGTAATGCCGCCCACCCCATCATGGTCCCGATGGCGCAAGGCGACGGTGTCGCGTTCACCGCTGTACGGATCGATGAAGATAAATTCTATGCGATCATCAATACCCAGCCCGGCTCGGGCGCGGTACCACATGCCGATATAATCCACCGGCGGCCGGGACGACAATGATCGGGTAGACAAGGTATTCACAGGCGCGCCACTTCCACATAGGGCAGGCGATCATCCAGTTGCGCCCGGGGGTCACCGTCGTAGCTCACCAGAAAGTGATCACTCAATAACAGACGGCGGCGGTAGCGTGCCGGCACGCGTGCCAGAGGATCCTGTGCAAAGAAACCACACACCAGGGCATCATATCGACCATGAAAACGGTCCACGGCGTGATCCAGCAACAGACGCAGCAAATCGGGCTGGTTATCTTCCACCACCACACTGTGCAAGGTCAGATAAGACAAGATGCCACCGGGCGCAGGCAGCTTCATGCCGCCGCGTAAAACGCTATGGGTATTGTAGAGGTGGCGCAAAACCCGCAGACCCCGTGCATAACCCAAGACGCGCGTCTGCTTTATGCCCTGCTGATCCCAGAATCCCAGCACCCCCTTCAGCTGCCCATTGACCCACAGCCCAAGAAAGCTCTCCGGGTTCAGTCCGTAGCAATAAGCGTCACCGCGTACCCGGCAAACATCCCAGTAGGGAAAGAACTGCTTGCTGGCTCCTTCGCGTTGCAGCAACGCTGCCATGGCAGGCAGGTCGGCTTCACCGGTTTGCCGAATTTGCACATCTTTTGGCAACCGCTGATGGCGCGCCCGGGTATACACCAGGCTGGTCTCGATAGTGCCATGGGGGTAATAGGTGGGCAGCCCGGCACGGCCACTGGCCACGGACCCCAGTGAGGCCTCGTTGTCGCGCAGCACCGTGGTCTGCATCCACTCCCCCTCAGACAACTGCTTGCGCAACTGGCGGAACAGGCGGTGCAGCACCAGGCCATTACGAAATTGCGGTGCGATACGTAAATCGTGTGCATAGCGGATCGGTTTGACCTCGCCATTCACCCACAGGTGGCGCCAGCCCACATTGTAGACAGCACCCAGTTCACCGGCGCCCCCCTTGGGCTCAGCCACCCACACGTCCGGCTTTTCGCAGGTCACCTGAGCGCCCCGAAAGTAATCCGGGTTCCGCTCAAAATTCAGGGTCACCGCGCCGTGCTGGGGCGTTCCCTGCAGCAGCGCCAGGATGGCTCCGTTATCCTGGTCACAGGCAGGCCGTATGCGATAACTCATACCGGCACCCCGCAATCTTGCGCTTGTGCCGTACGCGCTTCCAGCCAGGTTGGTAGCGCCCCAGCCCAATATTGCAGGGATTCCATTTTTATGTTGCCTTCGATCATGCCGCGTTGACGGCAGTGCTGCAGATAACGCTCACGCATGCCCGGGTGGATAACGCAGCGCAAAGGGGCCAGTTGCCCCAGGTTGCGTGCCAACTGGTAATGAAAATGCAGCTGCAACGCTGACTCCATCTGCACCGCTATGTGCTGCGCTACGGCCAGGTTTTCCCCTTCCAGTAACAGCACATAACCAGGTAAACCCTGCGCGGATTGATCCACCGCCACCGTGCATACGGGTAGTAATTCCTCCGGCAACGCCAGGGCCGCCATCGCACCATCCACAGCCGCCGCCGTCATTTTTTCACCAACCAGATCAGTGGTTCCTGCTCGCCCAAGGAATCGCAGGCTGGGAATACCGCCGACAAAATCATCCACTTCAACCAGATCGTTCAGGCGATAGCGCAACAACCCGCTACCGGTACTCATCAACGGCATGACCTGCTGCCCGGCCTCCAGTTGCCAGGGAGCGAAAATACGGCCATCGGTGGGATCCTGAAATTCATACACGTGGCTGCGATACGCCAGTGGATAACGGCCCGCATAGGGAATGGTAACTACGCCTTCGGTGGCCCATAGTCCTTTGCCCTGAAACGCGGCCTGGGGAAGTAACGCATGCAGCTCTTTTGCCCACGGCGTGGAGGCCGCCGTATCCCAGGCACTCACCAGCGCCAGTTTCGGCCACAGCGCCATCAGAAAATCCGCGTTTAAGCGGCCGTCCCACTCACGCAGCAAGGCTGCCGCTTGCGGAGACCAGGGGCAGGAGTCCACGGCACCACCAAGCATGCGGTTTCCCCAGCGCCCGGTGTTGAGTACCTCTGCAAGTTCCTCTCGCCACTGCGCTATGGCACGCAGCATCCCCAGCCCGAAAGTAGGACTCCAGATCGAAAGCATGGATAAAGACGGGTCGCTAACCAGATACGCAAGGGTGGCAAACAGGGAATCATCAGAGGTTCTCGCCAACGCCACATCCTGTGGCACACACTGGGTTGCCCCGGCCAGCAGGCGCTTGCCCATGGACATCAACTGGATGTCGTCGTTCACATCCTCACGCATATTGTCGCGCAGCGAGGTGGGCACCCAGGACATGGACCAGTAATGACGCCCTTGAACCAGTCGGGGGAACTGCCGGTACAAATCCACAATCCAGGGGCTGATGGCCGCATCCAGTTCACCGAGAAACTGGCGGGTATAGGGAATCCATTTAATCGCGGACGTGGAGCCACTGGTTGGCTGGCAGCGAACCAAAGGGGAATCGATCAACTGGCAATCACCTTGCTCCCGCGACAAGGTGATTGCGTCGGCCCATTGCTCATAATCCGTAACCGGCTGCCGGTCAGCGAAGGTTTCCCATGACCAATCTGCCTGAATGGCGTTGCTACGCCCCAACGGGCTGGCCGCCACCCGCTTGAGCAGCGCGGCCTGTTTCTGCCGCTGTACCGATTCCAGCCGCTCTCGGCCAGCCGCAAAACGACGCTCACCTGGCCAGGCGGCCAGCTTCAGAAGACGATGTCCAAACATGATATTTCCCGGCTTATTCGCAGGCCACAGTTGCCACTGCGGGCTTGGTTTTACGGCGCTGTTTTTGCCATAGCTGGAAGGGGTAGCTAACCAGGAGCTTCAGATTAACCTGCCCAATACAGGGCAATTCCGTACCGCGCTGCCAGGAAGGATTCCGCTTTTCAAAAAACTGGATTTTTGCATTGCCCAAACGCATCTCATCAGAAATTCCCGCCACATCGGATTTCAGGTGCGTATAGCCTTCACCAAAATCAAGAAGGCGGCGTTTATTGCAATAGTAATCAGCGAATAGCGATTGGCAGTACGCATCAACCAAGGGGGCGAGTCGCTGATTCCTGCCTTCCGGATTGGGATAATAATTATAGAAATTATTTGCCAGCAGCAGGTAAGTTTTATATCCCTTGGAAATCAACAACCAGAACATGGGACGGAACGGGTGACGTATTTTTTCGCGAATCATCCGGAAGAAAAACTTCACCTGGAGGGCTTTGTTTCCCCAGTATTCTTCTTCAATGATGGTATCACCACTAAATACCCCTTTTACCCTGCGCCCCTCCACATTCATGTCGAGAACCTTCAGGGTAGAAAAACCAACCACGCGCTTGGTTTTTCTCTCTTCCACTAAAAAAACGCCACTCTTTTCCACCATGTCCTGGCAAAAAATATCCAAACTTATATTTTCGTAGTAGCCAGAATAAATCTCATACATTCTTCGCATTATGGGTACCGATACCTTGGACAGAGGCAGATATCGGGCTTTCAGGCTAGATGCATTTTCCCGTTGCATTTTCCCGCTCCATGTTTATTTTTATGCGTTAAAAAGCGGTGCTCATGATCTACATGGACCGTGATTTACTTAATAGTCAAAGCGGCCATTTTTTTGTTAAAAATGGCAACACTGGTTTAAGCCAGCAACAATAACGCGCTCTATGAGATGCGCATCACAACTAAAATAACAACAATGTCAGGCCACATGGCCAAGGCAGAAAAATGAAAAATAATGGGATGGCACTGGACGTTCCGCTAATTTCTATCCGCTATGCCCGCCGTTTCTTACGGTTCACACAAAAACATGGATTAAGTGGAACTACCGTACTCAAAGAAGCCAACATCGACCCCGCTTTATTGAATAACCCTGATGCTTACCTGACCATGAGACAGCTACTCGCCATGCTGCGTCATGCTGACTCTCTTCTCAAAGACGACACCGCCTCATTTCGCTTCGGTCAGGAGCTGGATTTACAGGGCCATGGTCTGTTGGGTTTTGCTCTGCTTCGCCAACAGGATTATCGCAAGCTGGTCAACATGGTGGTGCAATATCTGCGCGTTTCATTACCCATCATGGATATGGAAATCCATTGCACAGGCGAAGACATTTCCATCCGCCTGCATGACAGCTGGGATCTCGGTGAGCTAAGGCCCTTTGTTACCAACATCTACATGGGCAGCATTCATGCATTGGCATCGCTTGTCTGTCGCCACTTTACCTTTGAATACGACTTCCCCTGCTCGGCCAAGGCCTCCAGTTTTCAACACCTGGGCGAAGGCATCGAAATGAAATTCAACTGCGATCACAACCGCGTTCTGCTTCCGCTATCCGGCCGGCAAGTTCGTGATGATGACGCCTCAGTGGCCAACTATCTGGCCACTGCCCGCTCCCAGGAGCAGGCCCAGGGCGATGAAAGCCTCAAGGTAGTTATTCAGGTACGCCATGAAATCCGCAACGCTCCCGGGCGTGACAGCACCCTGGAACGGGTAGCTGCCCGGCTGGGGATGAGCCCTCGCTCTGTACGCCGCCACTTAAGCTTGTCCGGGTTTGCTTTCAGTGGGCTTCGCAACGAAATTCGTGAAATGTTTGCCACCCGCTATCTGGTAGATACCGATATGGCACTGGAAAAAATTGCCGATTATCTGGGCTACAGCGACCAGGCCAGTTTCAGCAAGGCATACCGGGGCTGGACCGGGCACACCCCTGGAGAGGTCCGCCGCAAAGCAAAAATCCCCCCTCCTTCCTGGGACAGCACCGAAGATGCACACCAGAACAGATGATGCCCATGCGCCCGACAGCGGGACACCGGCTACGCCGGGCCATTGACTTAATATCCCGCATTCCTGACGCTTGGTGTTTTTGCTTTCCCCGATTCTGGCACTAGTATCGGGAAACGCTCCCGGCGTCAGCCAAAATACTAGCAATAACAATCAGGAAGAGACTGATGAAGAAGCTGTTCACCGCCGTTGTCACGGCCTGTGCGCTCACTGCCTCCCTCTCCGTGCAGGCAGAGACCATCAAACGCAAAATCTGTGTATTCGACATTGTCGGCAACGTGGGCCCGGTCATGGGTGCCATGAAAGACTGGAAAGCCGCCGCACTGGACTGGGGCCTGGAAACCGAGCTGGTCCCCTACACTAACGAAGCCATTGCGGCAGAAGATTTGAAAGCCGGGGTTTGTGACGCCTCCCTGATTACCGGCATCCGCGGCCGGGCGTTCAACAAATACGCCGGTACTGTCGACTCCATTGGTGCCATCCCTACCATGGACCACATGAAGGTGGTGCTGCNGGTGCTGGCCCACCCCCAGAGCGCAGACAAACTGTCCCAGGGCTCCTACCAAATCATGGGGATTGCACCCGCCGGGGCAGCCTATATTTTCGTCAACGACCGCCAGGTGAACTCCCTGGCCAAAGCGGCCGGCAAGAAAGTGGCGGTACTGGAATACGATGAGACCCAGGCCAAACTGGTTTCCCAGGTCGGCGCCACACCGGTTGCCTCAGACATCACCAACTTCTCCACCAAGTTCAACAACGGGGTGGTGGACGT
This sequence comes from Alcanivorax sp. HI0083, assembly GCF_001635175.1. NCBI lineage: Bacteria > Pseudomonadati > Pseudomonadota > Gammaproteobacteria > Oceanospirillales > Alcanivoracaceae > Alcanivorax > Alcanivorax sp. HI0083. The sequence continues at coordinate 7,113 of NZ_LWFX01001010.1, forward strand.
GATCGCTGCGCCGCTGGTCGCCTACAACGCGCTGGAACTCTACAAGGGCCTGAGTCCGGACGGTGGCATCATCAACTACCCGCTGGCCCAGCTGACCATTCAGCTGATCGCCAAGAAAGACAAATTCCCGGCGGAAATGGCGCAAAAGTCGCGGGAGTATTTCTACAACAACCTGCACCGCATCACCGAGCAACTGGATAAAGAAGCCCAACACGTGGACAAACACTGGTGGGTAGAAATTCCCGATGCAGACAAGGCTGAGTACGAAGTGATGATGCAGGAAGCACGCAACCAGCTTCGTGACGAAGGCTACTACGACCCGGATATGCTCGGCTTGCTGCGCAAGGTTCGCTGCAAGATGGCACCGGCACGGGCGGAGTGTACCTGACAGCTACAAGCTACAAGCTACAACGCGATTGAAACGTGTTGTCGCTCTAACACAAAGAGGCCGCGCCCATAGATTAGGCGCGGCCTCTTACGTTTCAGAATCAAAACGCTTTTACCGTGTTGAAGCTTGGAACTTGTAGCTTGCCGCTCTTACAGCCCCATCTGCTTGGCGATCACTTCGTTCATGATTTCGTGGGTGCCACCGCCAATGGACAGAATCCGGTTGTCGCGAAACAAACGCTCCACCACCGTGCCACGCATGTAACCGCTGCCGCCGAAGAGTTGTACGGCGTCATAGGTCACTCTGTCTGCGCAGCGTGTTGCCACATTCTTCGCCATGGACACATCCAGCACACAGTTTTCACCGGCCGCGATCCGGGCCGCCACCCGGTAGGTAAATTCAGTGCTGGCTTTCACATCCGTGGCCATTTCCGCCAGCTTGTGGCGAGTCACCTGAAAGCCGGCAAGGGGACGACCAAAGGCTTCCCGCTCCTTCACATACTTCATGGCTTCATCCAGCGCCAATTGAGCCGTGCTGTTTGCCGTCACCGCCAGAATCAAACGTTCCATCTGGAAATTGCTCATGATGCAATAAAAGCCACCATTTTCCGGCCCGATCAAGTTCTCCGCTGGCACCCGGCAATCTTCGAAAAACAGCTCGGCCGTGTCAGAGGCCCACCAACCCATTTTTTTCAGCTTGCGCCCCACCGTAAAGCCCGGCGTGCCTTTCTCGATCAGCAACAGGCTGATGCCGCCGTATCCCTTGTCGCCGGTACGGACCGCCACGGTGTAATAATCCGCTCGCACACCACTGGTGATAAAAGTCTTGGCGCCGTTCACCACATAGTGATCGCCATCTCGCACGGCACGGGTTTGCAGGTTCGCCACATCAGAACCACCATTGGGCTCGGTGATGGCCAGGGCGGAGATTTTGTCGCCATTAATCACCTCGGGAATAACCCGTTGCTTCATGGCATCACTGCCCCATTTCCAGACCGGTGGCAGCCCGATATCCAGCGATCCCAGGCTTGCGCAAAGTCCGCCCGATGAGCAACGCACCAATTCTTCGCAGGCGGCGATTTTCATGAAGACGTCTTCGCCCGTCCCACCAAATTCCTCCGGCGCATTGATACCCAGAATGCCCGCATTCGCTGCCGTCTTGTACAACTCCCGGGGGAATTCCCCTGCTTCTTCCCAGTCATCCACCTCCGGGAGGATTTCCCGCTCAACGAATTTGCGGACGGTATCTCGCACCATCTGGTGGGTTTCATTGAAATAGTTCAGGGCGCTCACTGGACCTCCTTGGATTATTGGATTGCGCACAACCTAGCGCTTGCTTGGTCCAACCATAACAGAAAGCCGCCAAGGGAAACCAGACGAAACCGCGGCTTGTGTTTACGGGTAGAAAAGGAGATTTACGCTTTCGATAGCCCCCCAGGAAGGGGCCCTTTATCAGGCGTCAAAGGGCCTGCGACCTCTCAGCGCCTGGGCCAGGGTAGCGCCATCAACGAATTCAAGCTCACCGCCCATGGGCACCCCCTGGGCGATGCGGCTGACACCCACTCCCGCGTCCCGGGCCAGGTCCAGTACATAATGGGCTGTGGCTTCGCCTTCCACAGTCGTGCCAGTAGCCAGAATCAACTCGCTGATCTGCCCTTCATTAAGACGTTGTTCAAGCACATCCAGCCCCAACTCACGGGGGCCCACACCGTCCAGCGGCGAGAGTTCCCCCATCAGCACGAAGTACTGGCCCCGGTATTCGCCGGACTGCTCAAATGCCAGCACATCCCCGGGGGTGGCAACGATGCAGACCAGCGAGGCATCGCGACGCGGATCATCGCAGACAGGGCAAAGTTCTGCTTCAGCATAGTTGCGGCAACGCTGGCAATGCTGCACGCCGTCCATGGCAGCATGGAGCGCATCGCCTAACCGGCGCCCGGATTCGCGNCCGCGATCCAGCAACGCATAGGCCATGCGC
>NZ_LWFX01001011.1:0-7315 GCF_001635175.1 Alcanivorax sp. HI0083
ATAAAAGGAACCAAAGACGACCACCTGGTCCTCACCACCAGCCGCACCCAGCGCGGCGCGAGTAGCCGCCGCCACACTGGCATATTCCTGGTACTGCGCCGTGTCAGGCAGTCCCTCTCGCAATCTTGCCGTCGGTGCCGCACGGGGAATCTGCGGTGCCGCCAGGTACCACTGGACAGCCATGCCGTTAAATAGCCCAATCACCGCATCAACAGGTTTATCGACCATCATACCGAACACCAGATGCCGGGTCCCGGTACAGGGCGGCAGCTGCTGCAGAAAGCGTTGCACCGCCGGCAGATTGTGGCCCACATCAAACCAACAGGACACCCCACCGATGTGCTGCTGTTCGCAACGGCCAAACAGACCCAGTTCAGCCACCGCCACCACATCCGCATCGCCGCACTCAATGCCTACCAGAGCCAGGGCCTGGCAGGCCGTGGCCAGATTGTCAGCACCCAGGCGCACCTGCGTGGGCAAACGCAACTGTCGGTCGCCTGACAGAACCAACGCATCGTCCTCGACATGAAAGTCCCGGCCGGCAAACACCGCTCTTGCATCAAGCCCTGCGGCCAGCGAAACAAGGTTGTCCGGCCAGTCCATTTCGCCAAATACCAGCGGCTTGCCGGCCCGGCCAATGCCGCATTTCTCGGCAGCGATGGCCTCGCGGGTATCGCCAAGCCAGTCCTGGTGATCAAGACCTACGGACGTCACCACAGACACGTCGGGTTCGACAATATTGACCGCATCCAGTCGGCCACCCAGGCCCACTTCCAGCAGGATCAGGTCAGCAGCACTGGCCTTGAACAACCAGAGCGCCGCCAGCGTGGTAAATTCAAAATAGGTGAGCGGCACCCCTCCCCTGGCCTGTTCCACCTGGGCAAACGCCGCACATAACTGCGCATCGCTGGCCAGACCTTCAGGCAGGCGAACCCGTTCGTTGAACACATGAAGATGCGGAGAGGTATACAGGCAGACCTTGCGGCCCTGGCGTTCAGCTAACGCCCTCATTAAACGCAGTGTGGAGCCTTTGCCATTGGTGCCGGCAACGGTAATCACGGGGACGGGAAAATGCGCCACCGCCAAGCGGGCAGCAACGCCGTGGAGCCGATCCAGGCCCAGTTCGATCTCGGCCGGGTGCATGGCCTCGATACGGCATAGCCACCCGGCCAGGGAATCAGGCAGAGAGGTGTCAGTCATTCAGCGCCAGCGGCGACCAGCCCATCATGTTGGCCAGCAAACGTTGAAGGGTGTCACGCATATCATGCCGGGACACGATCATGTCGATGGCGCCATGATCGAGCAAAAACTCACTTCGCTGGAAGCCTTCAGGCAATTTCTGGCGCACGGTTTGCTCGATAACCCGGGGGCCGGCAAACCCGATCAACGCGTTGGGCTCTGCCACATTCACATCGCCCAGCATGGCCAGTGACGCGGAAACGCCACCATAGACCGGATCGGTCAACACAGAAATAAAAGGCAGGCCCGCCTGACGCATCTTCTCCAGGGCGGCACTGGTTTTTGCCATCTGCATGAGTGAGAACAGGGCTTCCTGCATACGTGCCCCGCCACTGGCAGCAAAGCACACCAACGGCATTTTTTGTTCCAGGCACACGTTCACCGCGCGGACAAAACGCTCGCCCACCACGGAGCCCATGGAGCCACCCATGAAGTTGAATTCAAAGGCGCAAGCCACAAGCGGCTCACCATGCAACGTTCCTTTCAAGACGACCAGGGCATCTTTTTCTTCTGTGGCTTTTTGGGCTGCTACCAAACGATCTTTGTACTTCTTGGAGTCCTTGAACTTGAGACGATCCACTGGCGCCAGCTCACCACCAATCTCCGTTTGTGCACCTTCATCCAGAAACAGCTTGAGGCGACGGCGCGCATCAATGCGCAAGTGGTGATCGCACTTGGGACACACATCCATGTTGCGGTCCAGTTCTGGCCGATAGACCACCCCTTCACAACGCGGGCACTTTCGCCACAACCCTTCAGGAATATTGTTGCGCCGGCTTTCCTGGGGGCGACGTACGGCGGGGAGGATTTTCTCCAGCCAGTTGCTATTGCTCATGCAAAGGTCCCGTTATTGATCCATGGCGTTACGCATAGCGCTGAGAATACCCCCAACCGCGTCATTAATCGCGTTCGGGGTGTCCTTGTTTTCAGCAATCTGGTTTACCAGGGCACTACCGACGACCACACCATCGGCTACCCGGCTCACCGCCTGCGCAGATTCAGCGTCTTTGATACCAAAGCCGACACCAATGGGCAATTGAGCAAGGTTGCGAATTGTTTCAACCCGGCTCGCCACTTCATCCACATTCAGGGTGGCGGAGCCGGTGACACCTTTCAGGGAAACGTAATACAGGTAGCCAGAACCGGCCTGGCCAATCAGCTTGATACGAGCATCCGAGGTGGTAGGCGCGACCAGGAAGATCATGTCCAAGCCCTGGGCATCCATCAGCGGTTTCACTTCCAGCGCTTCCTCTGGCGGCAGATCAACCAGCAGCACCCCATCCACACCCGCCTGCGCTGCGGCTTTGGCAAAGGCCTCGTAACCCATGACTTCCACCGGATTCAGGTAGCCCATCAGCACCACCGGCGTATCCGCGTTGGTTTCGCGGAATGTCTTCACCATATCCAGGATATCGCGGGTGGACGTGTTGTGCGCCAGCGCGCGCTCACAGGCGAGCTGGATCACTGGCCCGTCCGCCATGGGATCGGAAAACGGCACGCCCAGCTCAATGATATCGGCGCCAGCGTCTACCATGGCGTGCATCAGCGGCACCGTCACTTCTTTTACCGGATCACCAGCGGTCACAAAAGGAATCAGGGCCTTGCGCTTCTGGTCGGCGAGGCGCTGGAAGCAACTTTCAATACGACGCATTTCTGCTCCTTAAAACAGGTAGTGGAAAGCCCTCCTCCGGGCTTTCCGGGCCGGTGTCGTGCTTGACCACACGACACCGGCCGCTATAAGCCAACCGCCTGACATCGAATCAGAATTCGATCCCGTCAATGGCGGCCACGGTCAGAATATCCTTGTCGCCCCGGCCAGACAGGTTCACCACAATGTTCTGGTCCGGTGACATGGTGGGCGCCAATTTACGGGCATACGCCAGTGCGTGGGCCGATTCCAGTGCCGGCATAATGCCTTCCACCTGGGTTAGCTCACGGAATGCCGACAGGGCTTCCTGGTCGTCTGCGGCCACATAATTCACCCGACCAATGTCCTTGAGCCAGGAATGCTCGGGGCCCACACCGGGATAATCCAGACCAGCCGAAACGGAATGCGTTTCGATAATCTGGCCGTTGTCGTCTTCCATCAGATAAGTGCGATTGCCATGCAGAACACCGGGGCGGCCCGCACTCAGCGGCGCAGCATGACGGCCAGTTTCGATCCCGTCTCCAGCCGCTTCCACCCCATACATGGCCACGCCTTCATCGTTGAGGAACGGATGGAACAGACCGATAGCGTTGGAGCCACCGCCCACGCAGGCCACCAGTGCATCAGGAAGCTGACCGGCTTGCTTCAGGCTTTGCTCCCGGGCTTCACGCCCGATAATGCACTGGAAATCACGCACCAACTGAGGGTAAGGATGCGGGCCGGCTACCGTACCGATGATGTAGAAGGTGTCATCCACGTTGGTGACCCAGTCACGCATGGCTTCGTTCATGGCGTCTTTCAGGGTCCGCGAACCGGAGGTCACCGGAATCACTTCTGCACCCAGCAACTTCATGCGATAAACATTGAGCTTCTGGCGCTCCACGTCTTCGGCACCCATGTACACCTGACACGTCAGACCCAGGCGAGCCGCGACCGTGGCGGTGGCCACCCCGTGCTGCCCGGCCCCGGTTTCTGCAATGACCCGGGGTTTGCCCATGTGCTTGGCCAACAGCGCCTGACCAATGGTGTTATTCACCTTGTGTGCACCGGTGTGGTTGAGATCCTCACGCTTGAGCCAGATCTTTGCGCCACCGAGCTGCTTCGACCATCGCTCTGCCAGGTACAGCGGAGACGGGCGCCCCACATAGTGGGCCAGGTCGTAGTCGAAATCCGCGCGGAACTGCGGATCGTCCTTGAGACGCGCATACATGGCGGTCAGTTCGTCCAAAGCCCCCATCAGGGTTTCGGAAACAAAGCTGCCACCAAATTGGCCAAAGTGGCCACGTGCATCAGGAAAAGCAGAAAAATCAGGGCGTTCAGACACCAGCTACTCCTCGTGTTTTGACACTATTGATAAAGGCGCGAATGGCGGCGGCATCCTTGATGCCGCCGCTGCGGCGACCCTGAACATTCTTCTGTTCAACGCCACCACTCACATCCACCGCCCATGGCCGAACCTGTGTCACAGCTGCAGCCACATTTTCCGGGTGCAGGCCACCGGCCAGCACCACGGGCAAGGGCAGGTCTTTCGGAACCCTGCCCCAGTTGAAAACTTCGCCGGTGCCGCCTGGCAGCCCCGGCACATAGCTATCTACCAGTAACCCCGACGCGTTGCGGTACGCCTGCGCGTACTCATGCAAATCCACGTCGTCCTTCATCCGCACCGCCTTGATCCAGGGGCGCCCGAAACTATCACAGTGCTGCGGGTCTTCATTGCCATGGAACTGCAGTACATCCACCGGCACGGTGGCCAGCACCCGGTTGATCTGGTCACGGGGGGCATCCACAAAAAGCGCCACCGTGGTAACAAACGGGGGCAGGCTAGCGCAGATCTGCGCCGCGCGAGCCGCAGTCACTGCACGGGGGCTGGGCCCATAGAAAACCAGACCAATTGCATCGGCACCGGCCTTCGCCGCCGCCAGGGCATCTTCAATTCGGGTAATACCGCAGATTTTGACCCGGGGTACGGTCATGGGTGCTCCAGTGTAACAAAAACCAGGGATTTTAGCGTGGTGCTTGAGGCATGCCGCGTGCTGCTCTTAATCATTATGCCTGAAGGTCATCCGGTAGCCACAGAGGCCCAAGCGAATCTTTCGGCAATGCAAAGCTGTCCGGGTACTCGATTTCCACCAGGTACAAGCCGAATGGCGGTGCCGTGGCTGCTCCTTTGCGGCGGTCACGTCCCTCAAGAACCTCCCTGGCCCAGCTTGGCGGCTTCTGGCCCGCTCCCACGCTCATTAGCACCCCGGCTATATTACGCACCATGTGCATCAAGAACGCGTTAGCATGGGCTTCCAGCACAAGCACTTTGCCGTGCTCGTAGAGCGTCAGGCTGTGCATCGTTTTCAATGGCGATTTTGCCTGACAATGCACGCTGCGGTAGGCGGTAAAGTCGTGCTCACCCACCAGGTGCGCAGCCGCCTCGCGCATGGCGGCCACATTCATCGGGCGGTAATTCCAGGTTACCTGATTGCGATACAGCGCCGGCGGGCGGGCATGGTTATAGATGACATAACGGTAGCGGCGGCTCACCGCGGAAAAACGCGCATGAAACCCGTCGTCCACCGGCACCGCCCACCGTACGGTCACGTCCCGCGGCAGATTGGTATTGGCGCCCATGATCCAGCTTTTCATCTCACGGGGAGCATCGGAATCGAAATGCACCACCTGCCCGGTACCGTGCACACCCGCGTCCGTTCGCCCCGCGCACACTACGGCTACCGGGTGGTTCGCGACTTTGCTCAATGCCGCTTCCAGGCACTCCTGGACCGTACGCACCCCGGGCTGCTGTGTCTGCCAGCCACGAAAGCCCGTGCCATCGTACTCAATACCCAACGCAATACGTGCCATGTTCCACCATGTCGTTACAGAAGCCTTCTTCGCAGCTCACCGCAAACAGCGGCTTCCCCACAGTGCCCGTCAGAAATATTGGCACAGGCTTCAGCGATCGATGGGAACGGAGAAGCCATAAAAAAAGGGGGCGATACCATAAGGCATCGCCCCCTTTTTGCCTAGGGAGAGAGGGGGATTAGCCCACTTGGCTGAGCAACTCCCGGGCTTCGGACTGCTGCTGGTCGTTACCTTCAGAGATCACTTCGTTGAGGATATCCTTGGCGCCTTCGTTATCACCCATGTCGATATAGGCTTTGGCGAGATCCAGCTTGGTCGCGTTCTCGTCAGTTTCACCCAGGAAGTCGAAGTCATCCTCATCAGCCAACACGTCAGCGCTGGACGGCGCCGGGGTGTCATCCGCCGGAGCATCAGGCACAGCAGCCGGCTCGATGGACATGGCTTCTTCCGTTGGCTCCTCCACATCGGCGACCTCAGTGTCAGTCACTTCAGGGGCATCGAAAGACAAGGTCTGATCGTCATCCAGATTCAGGTCGTCATCGCCGAGCAGGTCTTCCAGGGAGCCATCATCCGCAGCAGCCACCTGGTCCGCATCGATCTGTGCGTCAGCCATGGGTGCCGCATCTTCTTGCGGTGCATCCAGGTCCAGCGAGGTGATATCGTCAAGAGAGTCATCCCCCTCTGCGGAACCACCCAGTGACTTCTCAGCTTCGTCCAGCTCCAGATCAATATCCAGATCTGCCAGGGTGTCATCTTCAGTCGACTGTGGAGCCGCGCCGGTTTCGTCAGACAAGTCCAGATCATCCAGAGACAAATCCAGCTCTTCGTCAGCGGCCGGTTCGGCAGACAGATCATCGAACTCCGCATTCATTTCATCCAGACTCAGATCACCGAATTCAGTGTCATCTTCCAGAGTCGCGCTACCAACGTCATCCAGCTCCAACAGGGAGTCAGCAGACAGAGACTGCTTGTCCGCGTCAGACATTTCCGGCACTTCTTTTGCCGCATCATCGTCGCTGTCGAAATCCAGGCTGAAATCATCGTCCTGGGCACTGGCAGAAGAAGGCGATGCCTCGCTGTCCGCATCCAGCATGACGGTGGCGTCATCGTTGTCGGCTTCTGCAGAATCCAGCTCAAAGTCGAAATCCGCCAACTCATCAGTGCTTTCCGGCTCCAGAGACGGCGCTTCCGCTTCAATGGTCGGCGCACTGGCCGGCTCGTTATCCAGATCGGAGGACAGGCCCATTTCCAGATCGTCCAGGGAGAGCTCTTCATCATCCTCGCCCGACGGAGCCGGCGCACCACCCAAACGAGCAATGGCTGCGTCCACCTCAGTACCAGTGCCGGCATAGGCGGTTGCTTGTTGCTGGAATGCTGCGTCGTCGCCCATTTCTTTCAGCAGTTCCAGCAGACGCACTTTCAGGTCTGCCCGTTCCGGTGATTTATTGATTTCGTTGCGCAGGAAGTCAACGGCTTGTGGGTAGCGACCGTAGGCCACATACACTTCCACATCTTCCAGCGGATCCTGGCTACCGCCCTGCCCTTGTACCGGCGGTGCGTCGGCAGCGTCATCTTCAT
>NZ_LWFX01001012.1:0-6490 GCF_001635175.1 Alcanivorax sp. HI0083
GCTAGGTATCGTCGGTCTGAGGTGCAACTCAGCCGATGGATTCTTTATCGGCGTATGAATAGGTGCGGGGTGGGGCCAAATCTCCTACCGTCTGTACCCTTGGGTCAGATGCTCCTTTGGTCCCTCCACCCCGGCAAGTCCTGCATGGTTGCAGGAAGAGCATTCAAACATACAAGCTTCGAAAAAGCTCGGGCAGCAGCCTCCCGCAGAAACAGGTTTAGCCGCTATATGAGATCCCGGTGCCGCGGGCAACTGGTAAGGTGGTCGTTGACCATGCCGGTGGCCTGCATGAAAGCATAGACGATGGTGGGGCCGACAAATTTGAAGCCGCGTTTTTTCAGGGCCTTGCTCATGGCCTCGGCCACCGGAGTGGTGGCCGGTACCTCCTTGAGGCTGCGGAAGTGGTTGATCTGCGGGCTGCCGTCGACAAAATCCCAGAGGAAATCACTCAAGGTCAGGCCCTCATCACGCAGGGTCAGGTACGCCTGGGCGTTACCGATGGTCGCCGCCACTTTCAGGCGGTTGCGGATAATACCCGGGTCGGCCAGTAACGCGGCCACCTTGGCCTCGCCATAGCGCGCCACCTTCTCGGCATCGAACCCATCGAACACCTGTCGGTAATGTTCCCGTTTACGCAGCACGGTAATCCAGCTCAATCCGGCCTGGGCGCCCTCCAGATTCAGGCACTCGAACAGGCTCCGGTCGTCATGGTCCGGCACGCCCCACTCGTGGTCGTGGTAGTGCAGGTAGAGCGGATCATCCCCGCACCAGGGGCAACGGTCGTTCATGATGGTGTTTTCTCCTCGACGGCGGTCTGTGGATCGGTGGATTGTGGGTCGGTGCACCGCGCATCCATGGCGGCTTCATAATCGGCCAGGGTGTGGCCGGGCAGATGCGGATAACGGTCGCCCAGAGTCTGCAAAATCACGATACGGTCCACCCGAAAATGGCGAAACGCTTTGCGCAATTCACACCAACCCACCAGCGTCCAGCAGTGGCCCCAGAAATACAGCCCCAGCGGCCAGATAACCCGCTTGCTGAACTGCTCCTGAACGTCACGATAATGCACCCGCACCTTGCTGCGTTCGCGAATGGCCCGCTGCAGCGGATCCAGCAACGCCCCGAGCATGCGCCGTTCCGGCAAGGCCGGGGCCGACACCGGCGAGGCCAGCGCACGCAGATGGCTGGGCACCGCCATGGCCAGCTTTTCCTGCACCGCACGCAGCGCCTCGGCCTGGCGTTGACCGGCCCAGCCCTGGGCCATGGACAGACCGGTCAGCAGGGCCTGCCATTCTTCCACGCTGAACATCAGCGGCGGCAGCTGATAGCCCTCCAGCAGGGCGTAGCCTTTTCCCGCCTGGGAATACAGCGGCACGCCGCTGGCCGACAAATGGTCCACATCCCGGTAAATGGTGCGCTCGGACACCTGCAGCCGCTCGGCCAGCGCCTGGGCGGTGGTCCACTGGCTGGCCCCGATGACCTGCACAATCTGAAACAGGCGCTCTGCTCGACGCATGATCCTTCCCTGTAATTAACCTGACGCGGCACTTATCTTCCGCCGTTCCCGATCCGCATTCTAGCGCCAAGCTACTGACACCGTGCTGTCAGTATCCGGTCGGGGCCGCCACCGGTATCACCGACCGGGCCGGGCCGGTATACTTGGCGCCTTTCGCGGCAATCTCTCGCGATCACTCGCAGCAAGACTGGTACCGGAACACCATTACCGAATAACAGGATTCACCATGGCGGAACAACCGCAAACGGATATTTTGACCTTTCAGGGCCTGATTCTGGCCCTGCAACAATACTGGGCAGAGCAGGGCTGTGTCGTTGTGCAGCCACTGGATATGGAAGTGGGCGCGGGCACCTTTCACCCCTCCACCTTCCTGCGCGCCATCGGCCCGGAAAACTGGAACAGTGCCTATGTGCAGCCATCCCGTCGGCCCACCGACGGCCGCTACGGGGAAAACCCCAACCGGCTGCAGCATTACTACCAGTTCCAAGTGGTATTGAAGCCATCACCGGACAATATCCAGGAGTTATATCTGGGTTCGCTGCGCATGCTCGGCTTTGATCCGCTGGTGCACGATATCCGTTTTGTGGAAGACAACTGGGAATCACCCACCCTGGGTGCCTGGGGTCTGGGCTGGGAAGTGTGGCTCAACGGCATGGAAGTCACCCAGTTCACCTATTTCCAACAGGTGGGCGGCATCGACTGCTATCCGGTCACCGGGGAAATCACCTACGGTCTTGAGCGTTTGGCCATGTATATCCAGGGCGTGGATTCGGTCTACGACCTGGTGTGGTCCGACGGCCCCTTCGGCAAGGTCAGCTACGGTGATGTGTTCCTGCAGAACGAAGTGGAGATGTCCACCTTCAACTTCGAACACGCCAATGTGGACGAGCTGTTCAAGCAGTTCGATTTGTTCGAGGGCGAGTCCAGCAAACTGATCGAGGCCGGCCTGCCGTTGCCCGCCTATGAGTATGTGCTGAAAGCCTCCCACACCTTCAACCTGCTGGATGCCCGCAAGGCCATTTCTGTCACCGAGCGCCAACGCTTTATTTTGCGTGTGCGCACCCTGGCCCGGGCGGTAGCCCAGGCCTATTTCGACAAGCGCCGCTCGCTGGGCTTCCCCATGGCGGATGACGCCATTCGCGAAGAAGTGATGGCAGAGCTGCAAAAACAGGATGACAAGGCCGCTAAAAAAGGCGCCGCCGAGAAAGGCGATAGAAAGAAGGGGAAGCAATAATGTCCCGGGATTTGCTGATTGAACTGGGCACCGAAGAGCTGCCCCCGAAAGCATTGGCGTCACTGAGTGCCGCGCTCACCGACGAATTTGTTCGCCAACTGGATGAGGCCGGCCTCAACCACGGTGAGGTGGAACGCTTTGCCGCCCCTCGCCGTTTGGCATTGCTGGTGCGCGACCTGGACGAGAAACAGGCCGATCGCGATATTGAACGCCAGGGTCCCGCCGTGCAGGCTGCCTTCGACAGCGACGGCAACCCGACCAAGGCCGCCCAGGGTTTTGCCGCCTCACTGGGCCTGACCGTGGACCAGCTGGGCCGTCAGGACACCGGCAAGGGCGAGCGCCTGGTGGCGCAGATCACCGAGAAGGGTAAAAGCGCCGCCGAACTGATACCGACCTTTTTCACCCAGGCCATCCAGAAACTGCCAATCCCCAAGCGCATGCGCTGGGGCAAGCGCAAGGTGCAGTTTGTGCGCCCGGCCCACTGGCTGGTGGCGCTGTTTGGTGACGAGGTGATTCCTTTCGAATTGCTGGATCTGCAATCCGGCCGTACCAGTTACGGCCACCGCTTTCATGCACCCGGCGCCATCGAACTGGCCAACGCCGGCGAATATGCGGAGCGCATCGAGAAAGACGGCCACGTCCTCGCTGACTTTGATCGCCGCAAGGCCATGATCGAAGAGCAGACCCTGGCGGCGGGCAAAAAGGCAGGCGGTGTCGCCCAGATCAACCCGGATCTGCTCAACGAAGTCACCGCTCTGGTGGAATGGCCCGAAGCGCTGATGGGCAGCTTCGATGACGACTTCCTGCGGGTACCCCAGGAAGCCCTGATCAGTGCCATGGAAGAGCACCAGAAATACTTCTCGGTGCTGGATGCCGACGGCAAGCTGATGCCACGCTTTATTACCATCAGCAATATCCAGTCCAAAGATCCCCAACAGGTGATCCACGGCAACGAGAAAGTGATTCGCCCGCGCCTGGCCGATGCCGCCTTCTTCTACGACAACGATTGCAAACGCACTCTCGCCCAGCACGCAGAAGGGCTGGCCAATGTGGTATTCCAGCAGCAGCTGGGCACCGTGGCCGACAAATGCCAACGCATCGGCCGCCTGGCCGCCATGATTGCCGGGCAAATCGATGGTAACGCAGACAACGCCAAGCTGGCCGGCGAACTGAGCAAGGCCGACCTGAACAGCGAAATGGTCGGCGAGTTCGACACCATGCAGGGCATCATGGGTTTCTACCTGGCCCAGCGCGAAGGCCAACCAGACGACGTGGCCAACGCCCTGTATGAGCAATACCTGCCACGCTTCGCTGGCGACACTCTGCCGCAGAGCAAAACCGGCATGGCGGTCTCCCTGGCTGACAAGATCGATACATTGGTGGGCATCTTCGGCATCGGCCAGAAGCCCAGCGGAACCAAAGACCCCTACGCGCTGCGCCGTGCCACCCTCGGCGTGTTGCGCATCATTATAGAAAATGAGCTGGCCCTGGACCTGCGCGAACTGCTGGACCAGGCCGCCGCCCAACTGGGTGAGCGCATCGATTCCAATCAGGTGGAAGACGCCTTCGACTTTATCAAGGGTCGCTACCGCGCCATCTACCAGGAACAGGGCATTGCCACCCCGGTGATCCTGTCGGTGCTGGCCATTGACGAGGCCTGCCGAAAACCACTGGATTTCGACCGTCGAGTAAAAGCCGTGGCCGCCTTCCAGCAACGCGAAGAAGCCCAGGCGCTGGCTGCCGCCAACAAGCGGGTATCCAATATTCTCGCCAAGCTGGACAGCGCACCCCCGGAAGAAATCGATGGCGCCCTGCTGGAAGATGAGGCCGAAAAGACCCTCACCAACATGGTGGTCGCTGCCTTCGAACAGTCCTACGAACTGCTGGAGGCCGGCGACTATGCCAGCGTGCTGGAAATGCTGGCAGACCTGCGCGAGCCGGTGGATGCCTTCTTTGATACCGTCATGGTGATGGCAGAGGATGAGGCAGTCCGCAATAACCGGCTGGCACTGCTGGCGTTCCTGCGTGACCTGTTCCTGAACGTGGCGGATATCAGCCTGTTGCAAGAGTAAGACGCAGCACGCTAAACCAAAGGCCGCTTGATCAGCGGCCTTTGTGTATATCGCGGTAGGAGCGGCGCTTGAGCCGCGAACAACCCCAAGACTGTTATCACTACAGAAACCACCGAGGCTCCCGAAAGTGATGCCTGTGTGTCTTATAGTGATTCAAAGTCCGATTCGCGGCTCAAGCGCCGCTCCTACGGTAAAGAGAGAAGACAAGCCCCATGAACAAACTCATCATTCTGGATCGCGACGGGGTCATCAACGAGGACTCTGATGCCTACATCAAGACCGTGGACGAGTGGATTCCCATCCCCGGCAGCATCGAGGCCATCGCCCGGTTGAGTAAAGCGGGGTATATCGTCACGGTGGCCACCAACCAGTCCGGTATTGGCCGTGGCTATTATGATGTGGCCACCCTGGATGCCATGCACACGCGTCTGCGTGAGTTGGTGGCGGAGCAGGGCGGTGCACTGGGCAAGATCGTCTATTGCCCCCACGGGCCCGATGACGGCTGTGATTGCCGCAAGCCGCTGCCAGGCCTGATCGACCAGATTGTTACCGAGTATGGCGATGTCACCGGAGCGCCCCTGATTGGTGATAGCCTTAGGGATCTTGAAGCGGGAGTCGCTCGCCATTGCACACCGGTACTGGTGCGAACCGGCAAAGGGAACAAGACCCTGGAAAAAGGCCTGCCTGAATCCCTGGGCCCGGTTGCCATTTACGACTCACTGGCTGACTTTGTTGATCACACCTTGAAGGATTAGGCATGACCCAGCACGCGCCACCGTCGCTGTCGATCAAGGTCCGCAGCGCGCTGTTTTTCGTGCTGTATAACCTTGCCGGTATTTTCCACAGTTTCCTCTGTGTCCTGATTGGCCCCTTCCTGCCACTTCGCGCCCGCCACCGGTTTATCAACCTGTGGACCCGTTTTGCCATGTGGCTGGACCACCGCCTCAACCGCATTACTGTGAACGTGGAAGGAAGGGAATACCTGACGGATGCCCCCTGCGTCATTCTTGCCAACCACCAAAGTAGCTGGGAAACCTTTTACCTGCAGGTGCTGATTAGCCCGCAGGCCACGGTGCTGAAACGGGAACTGCTGTGGATACCTTTCTTTGGCTGGGGGTTGGCACTGCTTAATCCCATTCGCATTAACCGCAGCGATGGCAAGGCCGCGTTAAAATCGGTGCTGTCTCAGGGTAAGCAGCGCCTGGCAAGCGGCCTTCGCGTGGTGATTTTCCCGGAAGGCTCCCGACAAGCACCGGGTACCCATGGCAAGTTCAACCACGGTGGCAGCATGCTGGCGACTCAGGCCGGGGTGCCTGTCATTGCGCTAACCCATAACAGTGGTGATTGCTGGCCCCGCAAAACCTGGGTCCGTTACCCCGGCACGATCACACTGCGTATCAGCCCTCCCATCGACACGCACAATAAAAAAGCCAAGCAAGTCAGCGCCGAAGCCCAGCAGTGGATTATGGAGCATTACCCCGGTTAAGGAACCTCTGAAAAACTCCTTGCATGCTCAGCGTGGCCTGAAGCGTGCAGCTGTTTCGTCTTGTCTTGATGGTCAGGGTGGTTCCCTTTCCGAGAGGCAAGGCGCAGCAGATGTGCGCTTCAGGCCACGCCCTTCGGGTCATTCAGGCTGGCCCGCACTCGTTGTTGCGCTTTTTCGATGGA